>NZ_CACSJY010000046.1:0-45512 GCF_902706155.1 Pseudomonas sp. 18058 | reverse complement strand
GCCCCCACTGGCCCAGGCTGTCCATCCGCCCCGGCCTTGCCATTCTTGCCGCCATCGGCGCGATACACCAGGCAGCCCTTGGACTTGCCGCCCTTGCCTGCCTTGCCGCCGACACCCGCCGGGCCACCGTTGCCACCGGTCACATTGACCTTGATCAGCTCAGCCGGAAACTCGCGCGGCACTTCCAGCCGCACCAGCGCACCCGGTGCCCCCGGTTGGCCGTCAGCGCCGTCACTGCCATCAAAGCCATGCCCGGCCGAACCATAAGTGCAGCCCGGATCCTCACCGTTGCCGCCATCCAGACCGACAAAACCCGGCGCACCGGTGCCACCACGGGCATCGACCAACAGTTGCGGCGCGTTCAACGCTTTGAATTGCAGATTCAGATTGCGCCCCGCGCGCGCGGCTTTTTCATAAGTACCAGGAGCACCGCGTGCGGTGATCTGGCTGCCTTCGCTCAATTCAGCGCGCGCCACTTTCATCTCCAGCGCCTGTTCGGCCGGGACGATGGCGATGCGTGCTTCATGACCCAGACGCAATTCGCCCACGGTCAGTTCGGTCACATTCGATGGAATCAGCAACGTGCCGTAATCGGCCACGTCCAGACGTTCAAGTTGCAAGGTGCTGGTAGTGTTGGGCAGACGCATCAGCGAGTTGGTTTCAACCGTCACCACTTGGGCGCAGGCCAAAGGGCTGATGAATGCAGCGAGCAGGCAGAGTTTACGCATGGGAAGAAGCCTCCGGAGCGGCCGGGGCCGGGATGGTTTGCAGGTGGAATACGCCGAACAACAGGATGCGGCCACGGTCACGCCAAGGGTGCGGACGCCCCTTGAGGCTGCGATTGCACAGCAGCACTTCGAGCACGTGGATCAGCAACAACAGACCGCCAGCCAGATTGACCAGCAGGTGCAGCGGATGAACGAATGGCACCAGTTGATTGGCCAGCACCACGCAGCAGAACAGCAGGGTCAACAACCGCCCCAGCCCCCAGAACACTTTCATACGCTCCCCCGTGTTGCGAATTATTCTTTGGACGCACAGTAACGGCTTCTGCGGGGGATAAGCCAGAGGGGAAAAGAAAAAATCCAGACAAGTCGCCAAATGGCCGCCGGGTCAACGATGATCGAAGCCCGGCGGCTCTAGCCTGCGCCCTACAGACGCGTCCTAACGATTGATGTGCAATTCCACGCGACGGTTTTTCGCGCGGCCCTCATCGGTTGCGTTGTCAGCCACCGGTTCACTCTCGCCACGCCCTTCACTGGTGAGTTTATTCGGCGACAGACCCTGACTCAGCAAATACGAGGCGACACTGCTGGCGCGACGTTCCGACAGCGCCTGGTTGTAAGCGTCCGAACCTTTGCTGTCGGTATGACCGATGACCTTGATGCTCACCACGTCGGCATTACGCAGTTTGTCCATCAGCGTATCGAGCTGGGCTTTGGCCGAAGGCGTCAGGTCAGACTTGTCGAAATCGAACAAGACATCGCCGGCATCGCTGAGGGTGATGACTTCCGTTTGCGGCACAGGCTCCGGTGTTTTTTCGGTGACCGGATATTGCGGCAACGGGCAGCCACGGTGATCGACCGGGGTATTGGCCGGCGTATCGGGGCAACGGTCGCGGCGGTCGAACACGCCATCGTCGTCTTCATCGCCATCCTGGGCGTAACAGATCAGTCCGCCGGCAAGAATCCCCAGCGCTGCGCCGCCACCGGCCCAGCCGCCACTTTCAATGGCGCCAAGACCGCCACCGACCAAGCCGCCAAGAAGGCTGCAGACCGGCCACGTACGTTGATTGAGGGGTGCAGTGCCATCGCTGTGCGTGGCGCAACCGGTGAGCAAACTGCCTAGCAGCAGAACCGGCAAGACGGACCTTGAGAAAACACTCATTTGAAAGCTCCTGTGTCACCGGCCCATACCGGTTACACAGGAGTAAAGACCCGCATCCGCGACTGCACAAGCCGCGGATGCGAGGGGGCTAGCGTTGGATTTTGATTTCGGTGCGACGGTTTTGCGCGCGACCGTCTGCCGTTTTGTTGTCAGCGACCGGCTGGCTTTCACCCAGACCCGAGACCGAAACGAAGCTGGCACGTGGCACGCCCTGCTGGATCAGGTACTCCACCACCGAGTGCGCACGGCGATCCGACAGTTTTTTGTTGTAGGCATCGCTGCCCACGCTGTCGGTGTGACCGGTGACGGTCAGTTGTGCAGTCGAGGATTCCTGTTTCAGGCGCGTCGCGACTTTATCGAGCACTTGTTTGTCAGGGCTGGTCAGTGTGGCTTTGTCGAACTGGAAGTGCACATCACGAATAACGATGGTTTCTTCTTTGACCACTACCGCTTCTTCAACCACGGGGGCTGGAGCCGGTGGTGGGCAGCCGTCAGCATCGACCTGCACGCCTTTTGGAGTGCCCGGGCACTTGTCGCGGCTGTCCGGCACACCATCGCCGTCTTCGTCGCCATCACCATGTACCCAGCAATACGCCGCTGCCGTACCGCCTACGATCAGCGCGCCGTAGCCCGCCCACGCCGAACTTTCCGTCGCGCCAAGACCGGCCCCGACGACACCACCGACCGCCGCACAGGTCGGCCAGTCGGTTTTCTGCAAACCTGCGCAACCCGTCAACACACTGGTTAGCAGAATCAAAGGTAATGCTGTCCGCACTATGCTCATCTGGTTTTCTCCTGAGGGATCGGCTTGAAACCGATTCAGGGAGTAAAGACCGGAGTTTTAATCTCCGCCAGCAATAGGCCACTGCTGTTTGCGACCGTGTTCACAGGACTTCGCCGCAATTGCCGCAAAGTCGCGGGACAGGGCTCTTTGCGGGCGTGATCAGGCAGGCTAGTCTTGGCGGTCTGATTGAGGAGCTTCGATGAACGTCGCCATTTCTTCCCGCACGCCGCAACAGGCGTTGGCCGCATTGCTGGATCGCTACGCCCCGGCGCGTTTGCTGTTGATCGGCGCCAGCGAATTCCCGGCCCTGACTGCTTTCAAGGAGGCGCACCCGGATTCCGTTGTCGCCCACGCCGCCCCCGGTGCGTTGCCCGCCGAACTGGCTGCGCAGCGTTTTGATCTGGCGCTGGTGGTCGATTGCCTGGAACATTTGCCCAAGCGCGATGGCCTGAATCTGTTGGGCGGGATTCGAAATTTAAATGCCAGCCGCATCGCGGTGCTGGCAGATCTGTCGGCTTGCGGCTGGCAGGAAACCGATTTCTATTCGCTGGCCCTGCAAGCCAGCGAACGTTTTCAGCGCGACGATCAAGTGTTGACCCTGTTCACCTACGATCTGCTTGACTACAAACAAGTCCCCGACTGGCTCAACGCGCGGTTCTGGGCCAATCCGGAAAATTTCGGCAAATACTGGTGGTAATGCAATGAGTACAGCCATTTGCCCGTGCGGCAGCGGCAACCTGCTGGATGCCTGCTGCGGCCATTATCACGACGGCCTGCCGGCGCCCTGTGCCGAAGCCTTGATGCGTTCGCGCTACAGCGCTTATGTGCTGGGCCTGATCGACTATCTGGTGGCGACCACCCTGCCCGCTCAGCAAGCGGGTCTGGATCGGCAGTCGATCAGCAACTGGAGCGCGCAGAGCACCTGGCTCGGCCTGGAAGTCGAGAGTTCGGAAGTCTTTGGTGGGCAGCCGGAACACGCCTTCGTCACCTTCACTGCGCGCTGGCACGACGATCAGGGTGAGCACAGCCATCGCGAGCGTTCCTCGTTTGTGCAGAACGCCGGGCGCTGGTATTTCATCGACCCGACGGTGCAATTGAAACTGGGGCGCAATGACAGCTGCCCATGCGCCAGCGGACAGAAGTTCAAGAAATGCTGCTACAACTACCTACAAGGATCTTGAATCAGTAGGTAGTGCGATGTCCAAGGTGTTCAGTTATATCCGCTTCAGTTCAGCGAAGCAGTCAGCGGGCGACAGCGAAGCCCGCCAGATGAGAGCCGCGAAGGAGTTTGCTGTAGAGCGCGGGCTACAACTCGCAGACCCAACTGAATATCTGTTCTTCGACCGTGGTCGTTCCGCCTACAAGGGAAAGCATCTAGACGACACAGGCGAGTTGGCGCGATTCCTCGCCTTCGTAGAAGACGGCACCATTCCACCCGGTAGCTTTTTGGTGGTTGAGTCACTGGATCGTCTTTCACGTGAAAAGGTGCGGGATGCCCTACCCCGCTTCCTCGATCTACTCGCCAAGGGAATCAACGTCTACACCAGCACGGACAAGCGCCTTTACACCCGCGACTACAACGAACTCGACCTGTTCATTTCGATCATCAGCATGTCTAGGGCGCACGAAGAAAGCGCCACCAAAGGAAGCCGGGTTTCATCTGCATGGAGAAAGAAACAGGCTGATGCTCGTGCCACAGGCAAGCCGCTAGGAAAGCTCAGGCCGCTTTGGCTGGATGTCACCCCGGAGGGTTACACCCTCAACCCTGACCACGCTCAAGTGGTGAGACGGATCTTCGATCTCTCAACGCAAGGCCACGGATCACGCAACATTGCGGCCACGCTGAATCAGGAAGGCATACCGGCGTTCTCTGCGGGCCGAAAGAACTTCTCCGGCCTCTGGGGATTCAGCACCGTTCGCCACATCCTAGATAGCCGCACCACGCTGGGCGAGTATCAGCCCCACATCTTCATCGATGGCGTCAGGACGCCAGATGGCGATCCCATCAAGGGCTTCTTCCCGGCTGTAGTGGATGAAGAAACCTTCTACCGGGCACAGGCTGCACGAGGCTCCCGGCGGCTGCACAAGATCACGAAACAGACGACCAACTTCAACGTAATGGCGGGCATCTTCTTTTGCTTCGACTGCGGGGCTGCCATGCACCTGCAAAGCCAGAGGGGCCACAAATATTACAAGTGCAGCCACAGCATCCGTGGAATGTGCAGCGCGGGAGTTGTCAGCGCCACACGGACAGAAACAGTGTTCCGGGAAATTCTCGCGAAGCTGGATTCCCTGAGCCTTGTTCAAGGCAGTTCAGGGGCAATCCGCAAGAAGTTGGATGTTGCGGAAGGTCGTAGTGAAGAACTACGGGCCAAGCTTGCAGCCGCTGAGGATGCACATAACGAACATCCCGGCAGGAGATCGGCGAAACTGTTGCAAGAGTTGGAAATCCTGCTTGAAACCGTAGACGCTGAGAAAGACACACTTCGTCAGCAAATGGCGGTTGACCGAGTGGTGAGCAAATCAGATTTCTTCGAGAAGCTAGACGTAACATCATTCGAAGGACGTGCAGCAGCGAACAACCTGACTAAACGGCTAGGCACGAAAATCTTTGTTCGGAAGAACGGACGCTGTAATGAAACGTATTTGATCAGTGTGACTGCGGCTGATGGATCAGAGCCGTCAATCATTGGCGCTATCACCCACAGGAACAAGAAGATACGAATCGACAGTGCATCGGAAGCGTTTGACGAACTGCAAAAGCTGCACGGGAATTCGCCAAACTGGCAGCGGGCAGCGAAGCACTGGATAAAGGAAATCAAAGTACCAGCCGCACCAGAACTGAAACGTCAGCGCCGCTGACGGTGGTATTCCCTTTGAGCTAAGGCTCACCCAGCGGGAACACCTCAACGGTACGGGTTCACCTCGACCACATACACCATCTACACAAAGCAGCTTTTGCCCTTGATCTTGTCTTGGGTGCAGAAACGACAGCGAGCGCTGTCAGGGGTTACTCGTGACCGAAGGTCACAGGGAATTACACGTCAGCTCCCGCTGACAACGTGAAGGGCAAAATCAAGAGCGGGGCTTCGCCTTTTATAATGCGACTCTATTCCACCAGAGCATTACAAATTTAATTCTAAGACGATTGGTGCATAAGCCACACCGCCTGTCTTGCCCTCCTTGATGCTCTCGCGCTCGAAACGATACTGTACGCACATACAGTGTTTTATTTGAATCTGGTGTGTGCGATGGAAAACGATTTGATCGATGATTCTGGTTTTGAGCTGGGCATGCTCTCCGTTGAGGACATGCTCCGTCACGAGTGTGATTTGCTGCACTCTGAGCTTGAGGTGACCCCGGCGCGACCTACGCCGCGCCCATCAAACCATCGGCGGGATGATCGTCATGCACCAGACGCTGAGCAAGGAGCTGGCTGCACTCAAGGTGGAACACAACCGGATAAGCCTGCGCCTCAGTCAGTTCCACGAAGCTGATAGGAAAACGAAACCGACGTTGGGGTACAGCTACGGCGACCATCTAAATCGCAAGGCGTAGACCAAGCGCACCCAAGGTGAAACACTGACCACCCTAGAAAAAGCTTGGATGACCACCGTGGATGTGAACTACAAGCTGTCGCCTATCAATGGCAAAGTGATCGTCATTGAAGATGAAGAAATGCTTCGTACGCTCATGACGGACATATTGGAAGAAGTGGGAGCCGAATGTGAAGGCTTCTCGAACGCAGACGATGCGCTCATGCACCTACTGGAATCGCATGCCCAATTTGCTTTGGTCATTGCCGACCATGGACTACCGGGCTCTGTTCAAGGGGCGGAACTCGTTGAAATGATACGGAGCAAATGGCCCTCCATCTCTGCAATTGTCACCAGCGGTTGGGCAGAGAGCTACGTGAAGATGCCACCGGGTATCAAATTCTTAGGCAAGCCGTGGTCTATCAACACTTTGGTGAAGGCGGTCTCGGAAGTTACCGGGGCGGCTATCGTGGTAGCGCCACCAACGATTAGAAAAGGATAGGCCAGGTTCAACGTGTGACGTGATGGCACGGTGCTTAACGAGAATGTAAGCTCAGCCAATCACCCACGCTACAGAGAGTTGCCATGAAAGCAGGGAAAGCAGGGAGAGCAGCGGCGATTGCACTGCTAGGGTTGATCGGGAGCAATGTCGCCTTGGCGGGCGATGGAAACCAGTTACTGACCACCTGCCAAGTGGTGATCAAATTCTTGGATGGCGAGAAGAAAGTAGACCCGTTCGATATCGGCTACTGCACCGGCATCGTTGAAGGTGTGGAAGGCTCAATTTTCATTCTCAATGACTCGCTGCCTGCGAACTTGAAGACGTGTTACCCAGACACTGGGATCAACAACGGCCAGAAGGCGAGAATCATTGTGAAATATCTCCGCGAAAATCCCGACCAACTCCATATGCCAGCAGCTGCGCTCGCAATGATCGCGTATAAAAATGCATACCCCTGCAAGCGTTAGCACCACCTCAATTTTTCAGATTCCCATTTTTCGCCGAAAATTTCGACCACTTGCAAGAGTGTTCAGGATTCAGGGCGGGAATATAAGCTGCGAGGTCTGTCCGACCACCGAGCCGTCAAGCAGGAACGCTAGGGGTGAGGGGTAATGCGTAGTGATTACAAAATAAGAACCGCTCTCATTTGATATGATCACCCCTGTAATGCTCCGTAAGGCTCCGTGAGAGCCTACAGCTACCCATGTAGCCATCTTGTAGTAATAACGTCTCTATGGCGCTCTCAAGAGCTTACAGTATGTATTGCACCTATCATGCGAAGCTGTTACACGTCAATAGACGATAAAAAGCCCGCTCAAGGCGGGCATTGGGTGAAGTCATTGGAGGCTAGTCCTTTGAGGCAACACGCTGCACTGTGGAGAGAGCACAACCCACAGTTGTCGCAGTCTTGCGTAGACTCATGCCAGCAGCGAGACATTCCTTGATTCGCTTGTGCAGCTTCTCGTCAACTGGACGCCCTGCGTAGGCTCCGGCCTCCCGCCCCTTCTTGATACCTTGAGCCTGACGACGGCGTCTGTCGTCGTAGTCCTTCCTTGCAACAGCGGCCAGCATGTCCATTAGCATCGAGTTGATCGCAGCCAGCATACGGCCAGTGAAGTCGTCACCGTTCCGGGATGATTGCATGGCGGCGTGAGAGGTGGGCAAATCCAGCGCCACTACCAGCACACCCTTGGTGTCGAGGATCGCACGGAGCTTCTTCCAATCAGCGTCATTCAACCGGGACAACCGGTCTACCTGTTCGATCAACAGGATGTCGCCAGCTTCGCAATCATCCAACAGGCGGAACAACTCAGGACGTTGCAGAGTTGAGCCTGATTCGTTCTCGATGTACCAGCTTGCGATGCGCTGGCCGTTGGCAGCAGCGAATTCCTTCAACTGCTCTTTTGCACGTGTAGCGTCTTGTGTGTCTGTCGAAGCTCTCAGGTAGGCACGCACGAACATTTCAAATCCCCCCTATACCGTTTTGGATGTACCGATTATAGGTGTACCGGTTAGGGTCTTGAAAGGGATATTTCGGTACGGAGGAAACTACCCGATTAGCGGTACTGCCTGAGCTATAGCCAATTCGGTACATCGCGCTAATCGTTAATCGCACCCACTAAATGCGGCAAGGCAACGGTGGCCGGTAGGAGTGAGAGCCATGTCTACAAGGACAAATCTATCGAGAGTGCTCACCTGTGTTCCGTCGATGTATCCAGCGTTGTGAAGGGTGCGGAACATTCCACAGGCGGCTTCTCTGTGTGGCTCCATGCACTCCGTTACCGCCCCGCTGGCGATTGCCGCAAGAGTCTCTTGGTATTGCTGCTGGGTGAAGTCGGTCATGAGGATTCTCCAAAGGAAGGAAGCACAGGGCCAGCCTCACACAGAAAATGGCATACCACAAGCGAGAAATGGTTGACACTTGCGTCAACTTGTGATCTTGGAGTTGCAGGTTGCGTGTATTCTGTGAGAATTGGCGATTTCATGCTAAAACTACGTTTTTTGAACAATATCCAAAGTTTGGGCAGTCTCACGAGCGCCAGCTTGACACCCCGTGCCCTACAGCCCCCGGAAACACTAGCGTGTAGCTCACTGCTCACAATCAACTCAATCTATCAAACCCACTTGTGCGATAGGTTTTGTCATGGTTTTGAGTGGGATTTCCGTGGTAATGGCGGGAGTTTCGCCCCATGAACTAACATTCTGATTTAATGCTCTCAGTCACTTCGTTTAACTGGCAAAGACACCCATGAAAACCAAACACTTAGCCCTTCTGATCGTTCTCGCCGGAGCTGTGCGGCTGAGGGCGGTATGGGGTGTCATGGCGTGGCTTGCACCGGGAACAGACCTATTGCCGTCGGCAAATAGCGCTGAGCAGGAGTGATTGAAGTCTTGGAGATTGGTATGAACGCAGAAGGATGGCAAAGGCTTTGGGCGCTGGTGAAATGGCTTGCTTCCATTGGGGCAGGCATTTGGTGCATCCATATGATGGCGCTACATGCGCCGATCCCGGTTGACACGTCAACGCCTGAAACGGGGATGGGCTACCTACTGGGATTCGTGATTGCAACCGGGATCACCTACGGAGGGTTGTACGCCCTTGAGTGGGTGTGGCGGGGCTTTCGCCCCTTGCCGGTCAGTCCCATGGAAGAGGTTCTACTTGATTCGCAAGCGGAGCCATCTGATACAGCTCCGACAACGGCAGGAAAGCTGGAACATCATCCTGCCCTTCCCCATCCAGACAGTCAGCAAATGAACGAGCGTCAGCAGCAACGCTGACAGGGCTTTGCACCGTCGCCACCACTCGCACCGGGCGCTGAGCCTTGAACACTATTGGCTTGTATGGCGGGATACGCTCTACAGCTCCGCTGTGACGCTCTGCGAAGGCCTCCAGCACTGGGCGAATGGCATCTACATCTTTCCCGTGCAACACATCGAACAGGGCCTGTAGCAGCTCTGGCGCTGCCAAATGGGCACGCATTGATGGCTGACTGTTCAAGGCTTCGATCATCTGAATGAGACTCCAGTAGGGCTTCCACTCCGACGAGAAGTTCTCACTGATTAGATGGCTGAGGGCGGCGTAAACGGCGTCTTTCGCCTCGATCAGCTCAGGGCGGTATTGAGCTTGTTGCTCCAGTCCCAGGAGCAGCACTTCAAGCTGGGTGTAGGCACGGGTGGTGATTTTGAAATCACTCGCTTCTTTCCCCTGCACAACCGCCTTCAATGCCGTTAGAGCCTTTGTCTGCATTGTGTCGAGGTTGTCCAGCCAGTCACGGTGTTGCGGGTTGAGCGGGTTCAAATGCTCACGGAGCCAGCTGAGCATGGCGACGCGTCTACGTGGCTGGATGCCCGCAAGCTTCGTCGCTTGGGCAATGACATCAGGCCCGATGAACTGGATGATCCCCTTGATGATGTCGGCTTGTGGTGTGCCCTTCTCAATCATGTAGCGTGGTTTCAGCTTGTTGCGATCAATGCTCAATCCGTGGCCGAAGTGTTGGTTACCGTGAGAGCGGTTCATTGCCTTAGGGGCGACGATCAGGTTTTGTGGATGGTACAGCCCCACGATGTCATGCCCTTGTGATGGGGCAATGTGTGACAGCTCGTAATCCTTGGCATCGCCGAAGCGGTTTGCACGTTGCTTGAGGACGTACAGGCCATATAACTCAGCCAGTGATTCAGGGGTGTGAAAGGTGAAGATCTCGTATGTACCGGCACGGGAAGCTTCAAAGGCAAGAGTTTGCATGAAAGCGCTATCGGTGGCCTTGGCTACATATGCAGTGCGTTTCTTGGCTGCTGTAGCGCGATCCTTACAAATGCGAGTGCAAAAGATGGCTTTGGTACTGGAGGTGCGGAACTGTTTACGGCAGTGCGGACATCTTGGACGGCGCTCGGCCTTATGTGTTGCGGGTGTTGCATTGGTCATTCGGTGTATCTCCCACTGGGCAAGATTGGTGTGTTTTCTTGTTGTCTGGATTTAGGGCTGTAGCTGTGATTCGGCACAGCGGCGAACAGAACGGTTTGAACTTGTCGGTAACAAAGTTGGTGGAGCAGTGGCGACATGTGCATGTCTTCATGCTGTGAATACCTCGTATGGGATTGCTGGGTTTCCGTCTGGGTGTGTGACGATCCAACGGAGTTGACCAAATGGGTTAATGATCTGCTTGATCACAAACTTCTTACGTGTTGTTCCAATCAGGGTCATGGCAGCGGTTAACGCCGCCCCTGATGATTTGAATTCGAATGGCAGCGCCATACAATTGTCTCCTGTGAAATGGGATTTAGATGTGTGCTTACGCACACGGTGGTGTGACAAGAAAAAGGCTTGCACGCCTTACGCGACGTGACCTGTAGTCGATGTACTCGGCGTATCCGAGATACATACGTGGGTGTTACTTCTTTTCTTGCTGGGAAAGACGAAGCGCAACGATCTTTTCTACGTAAGCCTTCATTGAGGTACGCTCATCGCTGAATTGAACTTGCATTGCGTTGTATAGATCGCGACTCTGCTGATCGACGTACAGCCGCGTGGAAACATCCTTGTCATCCACGTACATCTTCAACGACTCTGATTGTTGCTCCATTACGACGCTAAGCTTTTCGACCATGTAGCCAGTGAATAAGCTTCCTGCCAGCAGTTGCAGTACAGCGGCGAATGCGATTGTTAAGATCACGCCCTTCATCATTCCACCTCCGTTTGAGCAGCGCGAGCCGTTCTCAACATTTGGCTAAGTTTTTCATCAACCTTTTCAGACACAGCATCACCGATAGCGTTACCAAGCTCTCTACCATTTGGATCAAGTGCATTAACGGTCACGTCCACTTTGATGTCTGTGTGCATTGATTGATCAACGTTTCCAGTTGGCTTATTGATCACGCCGCTATTAGGGTCAGATGGCAACAACCAATCACTTGGCAGCAACGTTTGTTTGCGCTGCTGTTCTGATGCCTCCATGATGTCTGCTGCTGTATATACAGGAGGCATTCTGAACTGACGCATCTGCCCTGTTTCATCTGGCGGTGCAACTCCAAACTTGGACATGTCCAACGGCGGAAACTTGAGGCCCGCCACACTAGTAAGCGTCCAATTCAACATAGGTGCCTTTGCTGGCCCTTCGGAGTAATCTGGTTGATTGAATAGCCAGCGATAAAACCTATCGACCGGATCTTTCACTTTCTTACCATCTCCCGGCGCTGGAGAACCCATTACACTTGGATCAATGGCAATCCCCTCAGGGAATCCAGCACTACCAATATCTTGAGCACGCTGTTCAGGAGTCTTATCTGTATCGTCGGCGTTCTTCCCGGCCAATAGACGAAGAATCCCAGTTTGCATTTTTACAAGGCCGGTATCAAAGTTACGGAAAGACTCAGACAATCCCTTAGTGCTGGCAATCAATTCTCTCTCAGCAGTTAGACGAAGACCCAGCGCCTCGATCAACTCGGGATCTTTGTTCACTGACTCATTCTGCAAGTATCGATCATTCTCTACTCTCACAGTTTGAGCATCCAATGAACGTTTATGACGTTCAAGGAGTTCAGGAGATTGGGCGACAATGTCACGCAGCCCTTGCTGAACCATTGCACCGTTTACTTTACCGTCGTGCTGAGCCTCAAGAACGAAACCAGCGAGCTTGTTCTGATCGCCCTTGTAACCAAGCGCTTTACCAATTGCTCGATACAGGATCGTAGTTAGGCGAGTACCGAGAGCGTCAGTTAGTGGGCGTAGATCCTGGCCCATGAAGCGATCTTTTGAATAACCCTGATTGAGTTGCAAGGCAGCACTGTACTGTTGCATCTTGTCCAAGTTACCGATACGGAACACGGCGGCTTGATCTTTCTGCAACTGGATAGCTTGTTCAAGCGACTTCCCTTGAGCACGGAAACCTTGAATCATGTTGCTGTAAGCAACGGCGGACTCACGATCAATCTTCATTCCGTACTCTTGGCTATTGTCGATATACGCCTGTTTAATCCGTGCTCTTTCGGCGTCGTTATTCCCAGCGGCCAACAGGGTGTTATCGAACTGTTGATTGTCCGATGCAACTTCCTGACGCTTGGTAATGCGCTCATTCAGGTAGCCAAGCCCTTTAACAAGGCCATACACCGCCGCTGACGCTGCCGAAAAGCCCACGGCAAGACCACCGAACCCGGTGCTTTCAGGTTGAGCCTGTTTGGCTTGCCAAGCGGCATGGCGCTCTGCTGAAAAATCAAAACGCTTAGCTGCTCGATCCTGTGTCATCTGGGCGCGGGCTTCACGAGCAGCGGCTGCCAGCTTGGAAGCCTTGTGACGTTCCGCCTGTCTGACACCACTGGCACGGGCACTGCTCAGCGCCAGTTCTGCACGCTGGTACTTGGTTTGGTGCATTGCAGCCTGTTGCTGTAGTCGTACAGTCTGAGCCTGACGTTTTAGCAAAATGTCTGCGTAACGAGCTTGGCGAATTTGCGACTGTTCCGACGCGGCTTGAACTTTGTGCTCACCCAACTTTGTTTTCAAAAGCTCCTGCTGCACCTTCTGTTGTTTAGCAGCGAGGATTGCCGAAGTAACTTGCTGCTTCAAAGATGCACTTTGTAGGAACGCTTCTTCTTTTTTGCCTGTGGCAACTAGTCTTTGAGCACTGAGGGCGGCAGTATTCTGTGCATGCTGCATTCTCGCAAGCTTCTGTTTAGTCGCCATCTCTTTTTGTAGTGACTTCTCGATAGCACCATCAAGTTTCGCTCTATCAGCACTAGTTGTAGTGATACCAAATTTACGACTGAGCTTGCGTTGAAGTGCGTCAGCTTGTTTACCAAACTGGGTCATTTGTTTTTCAGCAGTTCTCATCATCGCCGTGAAACGTTGCAAGCCACTTGGATCAACGTTGAACCTTAAGACGCCAATCAGTTGAGCGATTACATCTTGATGGGAACTCATTTCGTTTCACCGTAAGCACCGAGACCACGTTTCAGCTCCAAGAACTTATCGAATGCACGATTGAATGCAACTGAGTTGTTTCCGTATTGAGTTACGGTCGCACTGTTATAGTAATTTCCTCGATTATTCTCTAGATAATCGGCGAAGACAGTTTGCACACTGCGAGAACCTGACAACGCGAAGTAGATAGATCCATCCTGAGTTTTAACCCAGCGGTAAGAGTAATCGATGTCGAAACCATGACATTTACGAAGCCATTGACCCATAGCGCAGGCGAAGAGGCGAATCTTGGGACTTGTCATGTGGGTGATGCTGTGGTGTTGCGGAGATTTTTTCAGCTCTTGAATCGGTGTACCAGTTTCTGTCATTGCTTTCCTTTGTTCTTATGGGCTTGTTTAGCCATCTCAATCATTTTCGCGGCACGATCTCTGGCTGCAAGTAGCTCCAGAGCCGCTTTAAATGCGTTTACATCCTCTTCCGAAGCTTCTTCATCTACCGCATCTACAGGGGGCTCTGAGGGGCTTGTAGCAAGTGTATCTTTGGCATACTTCTCACGCAGTAGCAACTCCGTACCCGATAGAGTAGCTGGATCGATTTTATCGGTCATTGTTTGCCTCCAAGAGCTGCCAACACTTCAGATTCAACACGAGCGTATTCCTCGGCTTCTTGTGCTGCTTTGGCATCCAACTCAGCTTGTTGCTTCCTGCGCTTCTCGCCAGCCAAGAGCGATTCAACTTCCTTAGCCACGCACGCTGCTTTGTCAGCTTCCAAGCGTTGCAAATAATCCTGCTCAACTTGAGACTTGATTTGAGCGATCTCTTTTTCGATTTGTGATTCTGGTTTACGCAACGAGAGGATTACCCAATCCACTGTTGGCCCTGCAATCAGTTTCGGCAGATGGGCAATCTCACTGGTTGCGGTGTAATGTTGAACGATTGTGAGTTCTGCGTACTTGTCGAGGGCTTGTTGCAAGCCTTGCACCTCAAACTCTTCCATAATGCCAAGCTGTTCTCGGCCTTGGATATTACATTGGGTGCGGGTGTTGTACTGACCTACTTCGAAGTCTTGTAGACGTTTTAGATGCGCTGCATCTGGCTGGAATAGTTGGGACGGTGTAGCCATTGGTATTACCTCTTGGGTTTGGGATTGTTGTTCTTTCTTTTGGTGTCTGTGGTGGATTAATCGGCAAGCTGATGAACAGTAAGCCGCTCTTGCGGTGGAACTGGGGAACTCCCCTTTAGTGCATGACGGGTTGCGACATGCACGCATAACGATACGTGCCATGGAATCTCCTATGGGCGAAGTTGTTTGATGAATTAACGGCGAGTGAAACGGAACTGGATGAAACGCAGAAAAAAGGCTGAGCGTTTCAAGGACTCAGCCAAAAGGGGATGTAGGAGCATTCCCAAGAGTTTTCATTTAGTACGAATATGGTTCGAGGGCGCGGATCTAACCGACACGCCCTCTCAACTCATGGCTCACCGGAGTTGTCTCGGCGTTGACACTCCCAAGGGGAGGAAGCCAGTTTGACAAGGAGTTCGACCGACTGCCCTGTCAGCAGTCTTGAAAGGCCTCGGCGCCTTGGTCTACAAGTAGTTGGCCCAGACTTGTGACTGGAGTCAGAAGGCATTCTGAAAACCTTCGGCCACACGAAAACCAACCTCAGCGGACTGGGTCGGTCTCAATGTTTGAATTTGGGTTGCTGCTGGTGATGCGGAGGGCGCCTGCGATTTCTTCTCTATTGGTACACTACTTTAACATGACATATCGCTCGTGTCAAGCCTTTTATTCAAAAGTCAATAGCCGTTCGTCATTGTCTTCGCATAAGAGACTGTGGATGTCGCAATTATGTACGAGCCGTCAGTTCGGCTTGGTCGGCGCGAGCGGTGCGGGCTGCTCCTACACGGCTTCAACCGGCTATGCTTGCACCCAGATCACCCGCACGGCGAAACGTGATGCCAATTTCTGGTAGTGTTTTGTTGCAACACATCAAGAAGTGCTGCGCGGGGTATTTCGGCGCTTGAGGTTGGAGATCAAAAGATCGCAGCCTGCGGCAGCTCCTACGGGGGACGCGATCTCCTGTAGGAGCTGCCGCAGGCTGCGATCTTTTAGCGTCTAGACTGGCACCAAAGGGAGTTAAACCATGCTCGGTCGTCGGCGCACATTCCAATTCTTGATCCTCACGCTGTTCCTCAACCTCGGCGGCTGTGCCTCGTGGTTCAGCGACGACAGCGTCGATCCCGCCGTGCACTTGGTGAACGTCGAAGTGGTGCGGGCGAAACTGCTCGAGCAGAAATTCATCCTGCATTTTCGCGTCGACAATCCCAATGACAGCGACCTGACCGTGCGCGGCCTCGAATACCGCATTCATCTGGGCGATATGCTCTTGGCTGAAGGCGAGCATGAACACTGGTTCACCGTCGGGCCGAAGCACAGCGCGTATTTCAAGGTGCCGATCCGCACCAACCTGTGGCCGAAGGTCAAAGACGTGGTGAAACTGCTGAAAAAACCCGACCAGCAGATTCCTTATCGATTGCAGGGTGAAATGGAAACCGGTTTATTCATCGCCCACTACGTGCACCTTGAGCGCAATGGCGTGATAATCCCCGCCGATTTTATTCCGGAGCAACACCGATGACTCAGCAACCTCATGTCCATGGCCCTGACTGCAACCACGATCATGATCATGACCATCACCACGATCATGACCACGGTCACGTACACGGCCCGAACTGCGGCCACGCCCACCAGGAACCGGTGCGCAACGCCCTGAAAGACGTCGGCCGCAACGACCCGTGCCCATGCGGCAACGGCAAGAAATTCAAGAAGTGCCACGGGGCGTGATGCTCTGGGCGGAGAGCTTCTTCGCCTGATCTGAAGCCTTCGCGAGCAAGCCCGCTCCCACAGTTGACCGCGTTCCTTCACTTGGAATGCATTTATTGTAGGAGTGAGCCTGCTCGCGATTGCGGTGTGTCAGTTGATGAATTTGTTACCTGACAAACTGCTATCGCGAGCAGGCTCACTCCTACAATTGACCGCGTTCTTTCTGCTGGAACGCCATTAACTGTGGGAGCGGGCTTGCTCGCGAAGAGGCCGGCACATTCACTACAGATATCAGCCCGCCGCCAACACCTGCGCCGAACTGACCACCGTCGCATACTCCCCCTGCAAATTCCCCAACGACATCCCGTGCACCTCTTCAGCCGTCCGCAACGTGCCGAAATAATCAGCCTTGTCGAAGGTAAAGCACGCATCCTCTGCCACCCATGTATCAAACCCCAGATTCCCCGCCGAACGCGCCGTTGATTCCACCGAGTTATTCGTCGCCACGCCAACAATGATCAACTGCCCAACCCCCGCCTCACGCAAACGCGCCGCCAGTCCGCTGGCACAAAACGCATCCGGCACTTGTTTCTGAATCAGCCATTCAGCGTCCTGCGGCAAGAACCGTTGCTGAAACTCCACGCCTTCCTGCTCAGGCCAAAACACCGAGTCCGGTTCGCGCGACAGATGCTGCACATGAATCACCGGCCGCCCGCTGCGCCGCCAGAACCCCAGCAGATCAACAATTCTTTCTTCCGCCCGAGGATTATTCCGTCGTCCCAAACGTGGCTGCAGGATGCCTTTTTGCTGGTCGATGATGATCAGTGCTGCGTTGGCCTGAAGCTCCATGGTGATTTTTCTCACGGGCGGGTCATTGAATTCTGCGCAGTTCAGCATCACCTCCTGATAACAGGCAAGCTATCGAACGCACACGGGATCACCTGACGCTGGCGTTTGCTGTCCGCACGTAAGCCATTTTCTGATTTGGAGCTTTCCATGATCGACCTGTATTACTGGACCACCCCCAACGGCCACAAGATTTCCCTGTTCCTCGAAGAAGCCGGCCTGCCATACAAGGTTCACCCGATCAATATCAGTCAGGGTGAGCAGTTCCAGCCCCACTTTCTGAAAATCTCCCCGAACAACCGCATCCCGGCGATCGTCGATCATCAGCCGGTTGATGGCGGCGAGCCGTTGTCGGTGTTTGAATCCGGGGCGATTCTTCTGTATCTCGCGGAAAAAACCGGCCAGTTCTTGCCCAAGGATCTGCGTGGGCGGCAAACGGCGTTGCAATGGCTGTTCTGGCAGATGGGCGGATTGGGGCCGATGGCCGGGCAGAATCATCATTTCAGCCAGTTCGCGCCGGAGAAAATTCCTTACGCGATCAAGCGCTACATTGATGAAACGGCGCGGTTGTACGGTGTATTGAACAAGCAATTGGCGGATAACGAGTTTGTTGCTGGCAGTGAATACAGCATTGCCGACATGGCGATTTATCCGTGGATCGTCTCGCACAAATGGCAGAGCCAGAACCTTGAAGACTTCCCGCATGTGCAGCGCTGGTTCAACCACATCAAGGATCGCCCGGCGACGGTGAAGGCGTATGCGCTGGTGCAGAAGATCAATCCGCCGAAATCCTGATTGAAGTCAGGGAAGACCTTTGTGGCGAGGGGATTTATCCCCGTTGGGCTGCGCAGCAGCCCCAAAAACTGCACTCACGGTGTGCCAGACTCATCCTGGTTGCAGGAATCAGGGCCGCTTCGCAGCCCGTCGGGGATAAATCCCCTCACCACAAGTACTGGACTCGACTTCCAGGTTGCTGTTTATCAGACAAATCTTGAAATAACCCCCGCCCCCGCTTGCGCGGCATCCTCCTGCTCACTAACGTAGCGCCTTTACTGACGCTACCCCCCGCAGGAGCTTTGCCATGGCCTCGCCAGCCCTTACTCATTTTCTTCCCCGGTTCGGCGTTGCCGCAGCAGTGGCCGGTGTTTTGGGCCTGTCCGGTTGCCAGACCTGGAACGCTCAGGACACCCTCCCGCCAACCTCCGGCGTGCAACCGCTCAAGGGCCTGGCGCAGAATGTTTCGGTGCGACGTAATGCCATGGGCATGCCGTTGATCGAAAGTAATACCTTCCATGATGCACTGTTCAGCCTCGGCTACGTCCACGCCAGCGACCGGATCAACCAGATGGTCACCCTGCGCCTGCTGGCTCAGGGCCGTCTGGCGGAAATGTCCGGCGCCTCGATGCTCGACGCCGACCGCTACATGCGCGCGGTCAATCTGAAGAAAAGCGCTGCCGAGTTGTACAAGGCCTCGTCGCCTCGCCTCAAGCGTTTCTTCGAAGTCTATGCGCGGGGCGTCAACGCTTACCTGTTCCGCTACGCCGACAAACTGCCGGGCGACCTCGCCTCCAGCGGCTACAAACCCGAATACTGGAAACCGGAAGATTCGGCGCTGATTTTCGCCCTGCTGAATTTCAGCCAATCGGCCAACCTGCCGGAAGAAATTTCCTCGCTGGTGCTCGCGCAAACCGTGACCACCGACAAACTCGCCTGGCTCACCCCGTCGGCGCCGGACGAAAATCTGCCGCTGGCCGAGGCCGACAAGCTGCAAGGCCTCAAGCTCAACGGGCAGATTCCCGGCCTGACTGAACTGAGCAGCGCCAGCCAGCAACTGTCGACGCTGAACCTCTTGGGCGCGACGTCTTCGAACAACTGGGCGATCGCCCCGCAACGCAGCCGCAGCGGCAAAAGCATTCTCGCCAGCGACGCCCATGGGCCGCTGGCCGCGCCGTCGCTGTGGAGCTTCGTGCAGATCCGCGCACCGAAGTATCAAGCCGCCGGCGTCACCGTCGCCGGTTTGCCGCTGGTGCTCGGTGGTTTCAACGGCAAAGTCGCCTGGAGCATGACCAGCGTGCTCGGCGACAACCAGGATCTGTTCCTGGAAAAAATCCGTCGTCAGGGCAGCAGCCTGACCTACGAGGTCAACGGCAAATGGCAGCCGCTGGGTGTGCGCAACGAAACCTACTTCATCAAAGGTCAGCGACCGATTCGCGAAGCGGTGTACGAAACCCGTCACGGTGCGTTGCTCAACAGCGCACAGGCAGCGGCGCAAGGCAGTGGCTACGGTCTGGCGTTGCAGACGCCGAGCTTCACCGACGATAAATCGCTGGATGCATTTTTCGATCTGACCCGCGCGCAAACCGTGGAACGTGCTTCGGACGCCAGCCGTGAAATCCGCGCCATCGCCCTGAATCTGGTGTTCGCCGATGCGAGCAACATTGGCTGGCAAGTCACCGGGCGTTTCCCTAACCGTCGCGAAGGCGAAGGTTTGCTGCCCTCGCCGGGCTGGGAAGGTCGTTACGACTGGGACGGTTACGCCGACCCGATGCTGCACCCCTACGATCAGGATCCGGCGCAAGGCTGGCTCGGCACCGCCAACCAGCGCGTGATTCCTCACGGTTACGGCATGCAGTTGTCGAACTCGTGGGCCGCCCCTGAACGTGGCGAGCGCTTGGCCGAACTGGCCGGCAGCGGCAAGCACGACAGCCGCAGCGTGATCACCATGCAATACGACCAGACCACCACGTTTGCCGCCAAGCTGAAGAAAGTCTTCGAAGCGCCGGGCATGAAGCAGCCGCTGAAGCAGGCGATCGATGCCCTGCCGGAAACCGACCGCAGCAAGGCCCGCGAGGCTTTCACACGATTGATGGCGTTCGACGGCAAGCTCAGCCCGACCTCGGCGGACGCGGCGATTTATGAGCTGTTTCTGCAAGAAAGCATGAAGCAGATCTTCCTCGACGAACTCGGCCCGGAATCGAGCCCGGCTTGGAAAGCATTTATCGCCAACGGCGATTTGTCCTACGCGGCGCAGGCCGATCATCTGTTGGGGCGTGAAGACAGTCCGTTCTGGGACGACATCCGCACACCGCAGAAAGAAGACAAAGCGCTGATTCTTGCCCGCAGCCTTGCGGCGGCGATCAGCGCTGGCGACAGTCAGTTGGGCGGCGATCACCGGGCCTGGCAGTGGGGCAAATTGCACATCTACGCCTGGAAGAACAGCAATGGTCAGACCGTACGCGGCCCATTGGCGGCGGGCGGCGATCACACCACGTTGAACACGTCGGCATTCGCTTGGGGTCAGGACTTCAACACCACGCGCGCGCCGTCGATGCGTTTTATCGTCGACTTCGGCCAGACCGAACCGCTGATGGGGCAGAACGGTACGGGGCAATCGGGTAATCCGCTGAGTCCGAATTACCTGAACGGGATTGATCAGTGGTTGAAGCGGCAGTACATCGGGTTACCGATGCAGCCGCAGAACTTTGAGCGGGTGTATGGCAAAACCCGTTTGACCCTGACACCGGGTAAGTAACGGCAAGAGCAAAAGATCGCAGCCTGCGGCAGCTCCTACACCGATCAATGTAGGAGCTGCCGAAGGCTGCGATCTTTTGCTTTCAAATCGGCGAAAAGTCGATAGAACTTCCAGCCCAGCGCCAGCCTCATAGCTAACAAGCCCCCCATTGTGGTCACGCCATGGACCTTGTTATCGCGCGTCCCGAAGGTCTTTATTGCCCTGCGGGTGATTTTTATATCGACCCCTGGCGCCCCGTCGAGCGCTCGGTGATCACCCATGCCCACGGTGATCACGCCCGCACCGGCAATCAGCATTACCTGTCCAGCAGCGCCAGCGAAGGGATTCTCCGCGCGCGTCTGGGTCAAGACATCAACCTGCAAACCCTCGACTACGGCCAACGCCTCACTCACCACGGCGTCACCTTGAGTTTCCACCCGGCCGGCCACGTGCTCGGTTCAGCACAAGTGCGCCTCGAATACGGTGGCGAAGTCTGGGTCGCGTCCGGCGATTACAAGATCGAACCGGACGGCACCTGCGCCCCCTTCGAACCGGTGCGCTGCCACACCTTCATCACTGAATCGACCTTCGGCCTGCCGATCTATCGCTGGCAGCCGCAAGCGCAGGTGTTCAGTGAAATCAATCAGTGGTGGTCAGCCAATATCGCCGCCGGCAAGGCCAGCGTGCTGTTCTGTTACTCGTTCGGCAAAGCCCAGCGAATCCTTCACGGCATCGACGAAAGCCTCGGCCCGATCCTCAGCCACGGCGCGGTCGAGCCGCTGAACCGCGTGTACCGCGAGGCCGGCGTGTACCTGCCGCCGACGATCTACGCCGGCGACGTCAGCAAATACGATCCGCTCATGCGCCAAGCCCTGGTCATCGCCCCGCCTTCTGCTGGCGGCAGTAGCTGGATGCGCCGTTTCGGTGATTTCAGCGACGCCTTCGCCAGCGGCTGGATGCGTTTGCGTGGCACTCGGCGGCGGCGCGGTGTCGATCGTGGTTTCGTTCTCTCCGATCACGCCGACTGGCCCGGCCTGTTGTGGGCGATCAATCAAACCGGCGCGGAACGCGTGATGGTCACCCACGGCTCAATTGGCGTTCTGGTGCGCCATTTGCGTGAGCAAGGCCTCGACGCGCAAGGCTTCAACACCGAATACGGCGATGACGAGGAAGACAACATCGCCGCCGAACCCACCGTCGCCGAGACTCCCACATGAAAGCCTTCGCCGAGTTGTACGCCGAGCTCGACGCAACCACTTCCAGCAACGCCAAACTGGCGGCGATGCAAGCTTACTTCGCCCAGGCTGCACCGCAGGACGCGGCATGGGCGGTGTATTTTTTGTCCGGCGGACGGCCTCGGCAGTTGGTGCCGGTGCGGATTCTGCGCGAGATTGCCGTGGAAATGTCGGGCCTCGAACCGTGGCTGTTCGAGGAGAGCTATCAGTCGGTCGGCGATCTGGCGGAAACCATTTCGCTGGTGCTCCCGGAGAATCCGCACAGCTCTGAAGCCGGCCTCGCCGAATGGATCGAAGAAAAGCTGCTGCCGCTGCGTGGTGAAACACCCGAATTTTTGAGCAGGCAACTGCCAACGCTGTGGGCGCAACTCGATCGATCAAGCCTGATGCTGTGCATCAAACTGATCACCGGCAGCTTCCGCGTCGGCGTGTCGAAATTGCTCGTCACCCGCGCGCTGGCCTCAATGGCTGGCCTGGACAGCAAACGCGTGGCGCAGCGGCTGGTGGGTTACACCGACCTGTCGAACCGCCCGAACGCCGCCAGTTACCTGAAACTGATCGCCCCGGAATCCGCCGACGAGCATGCTCAGCGCGGCGGCCAGCCCTACCCGTTTTTCCTCGCGCATGCGTTGTCGCAACCGGTTGAAGAATTTGAAGCGCTGATCGGCCCGGCGAGCAATTGGCAGATTGAATGGAAATGGGACGGCATCCGCGCGCAAGTGGTCAAACGCGAAGGCAAATTGTGGGTGTGGTCGCGCGGCGAGGAACTGGTGACCGAGCGTTTTCCCGAACTGGATGTGCTGGTGCACGGCTTGCCGGATGGCACGGTGATCGACGGCGAAATCGTCGTGTGGAAAAGCACTCACCCGACCACCGAAGACGCCTTCGATCCGCAATCGACAGAGCCGCCAGCGGTGCAGCCATTCGCCTTGTTGCAACAGCGCATCGGCCGTAAAACCCTCGACAAGAAAATCCTCGAAGAAGTGCCGGTGGTGGTGCTCGCCTACGACTTGCTCGAATGGCAGGGCGAAGACTGGCGCAACCAGCCGCAGGCCAAACGTCGCGCGCAACTTGAAGAGGTCATTGCAAGGTGTAACAGCCCGGTGTTGCTGCCCTCCCCCGTGCTGACCGGCAGCGACTGGTTCGACCTCGCCCGCCAGCGCGAAGCCTCTCGGCGACTGGGCGTGGAAGGCATGATGCTCAAGGCGCGGGATTCGCTGTATGGCGTCGGACGCACCAAGGACATGGGGGTGTGGTGGAAGTGGAAGGTTGATCCGTTCAGCGTCGACGCGGTGTTGATTTATGCGCAGCGCGGGCACGGTCGGCGCGCCAGTTTGTACAGCGATTACACCTTTGCCGTGTGGGACGGCCCGCCGGAGTCGAGCCAACGGGCGCTGGTGCCATTTGCCAAGGCGTATTCGGGACTGACGGATGCGGAGATGCGTCAGGTCGACAGCATTGTGCGCAAGACCACGGTGGAGAAATTTGGGCCGGTGAGTAGCGTGAAACCGAGTCTGGTGTTTGAGCTGGGGTTTGAAGGGATCGCGTTGTCGCGGCGGCACAAGAGCGGGATCGCGGTGCGCTTCCCGAGGATGTTGCGCTGGCGGCAGGATAAAACCGTGGAAGAAGCGGATAGCCTCGCGACGTTGCAAGATCTGTTGGCCTGACCCCAATCTCCCGGACATTGATCGTTCCCACGCTCCGCGTGGGAATGCAGCCTGGGATGCTCCGCGTCCCCCCAAAAGCCAAACGCGGAGCGTCCGTTGAGGCATTCCCACGCAGAGCGTGGGAACGATCAGCCACAAAACAGTGCATGCTTTCTGCGATGCCCATTTCCGGGCATTCAATCGCCCTCATCCCTCCCCGCCCAACCTTTTAAAACACTTGTTCGGGACTATGGTTCGGAAATTGCTACTTTCTATAGGTCGTACGCGTTCCAGTAACAATAATTCTGCGCCACAAGCGCTCATATTGGTTCTTAGGGATTGAATAATGAAAAAAGCATTGCTGACCCTTTCTGCACTGGCGTTGTGCATGGCCGCTGGCTCCGCGCTGGCCAAGGAATACAAAGAGCTGCGCTTTGGCGTTGACCCTTCGTATGCACCGTTTGAGTCGAAAGCGGCCGACGGCAGCCTGGTGGGCTTCGACATCGACCTGGGCAACGCGATTTGCGCCGAACTGAAGGTCAAGTGCAAGTGGGTCGAAAGTGACTTCGACGGCATGATTCCGGGCCTCAAGGCCAACAAATTCGACGGTGTGATCTCGTCGATGACCGTGACCCCGGCCCGCGAAAAAGTCATCGACTTCTCCAGCGAACTGTTCTCCGGCCCGACCGCTTATGTGTTCAAGAAGGGTTCCGGTATCACCGCAGACGTCGCGTCCCTCAAGGGCAAAACCGTCGGCTACGAGCAGGGCACCATTCAGGAAGCCTACGCCAAAGCCGTGCTGGACAAGGCCGGCGTGAAAACCCAGGCCTATCAGAACCAGGATCAGGTGTACTCCGACCTGACCTCCGGCCGTCTCGACGCCGGTATCCAGGACATGCTGCAAGCCGAACTGGGCTTCTTGAAGTCGCCACAGGGCGCCGACTATGACGTCAGCAAGCCAGTCGACAACGAATTGCTGCCAGCCAAAACCGCTGTCGGTATTAAGAAAGGTAACACTGAGCTGAAGGCGCTTTTAGATAAAGGTATCAAAGCGTTACACGATGACGGCAAATACGCCGAGATTCAAAAGAAACACTTTGGCGATCTGAATCTGTACAGCGGCAAATAATGCCTCGGCGCCCATCTTCGATGGGCGCCTTTTCCATCCGCTCAGGTTGCTGATTTATGTTCGAAACCCTCCTGCAAAATCTGGGGCTCTCCGCCTTCAGCCTCAAGGGCTTTGGTCCTTTGCTGCTGGAAGGCACCTGGATGACCATCAAATTATCGGCGTTGTCGCTGCTGGTGGCCGTGTTGCTCGGCCTGCTCGGCGCCAGTGCCAAACTGTCGAAAATCAAATTGGTGCGCCTGCCCGCCCAGCTCTACACCACGCTGATTCGCGGCGTGCCAGACCTGGTGCTGATGCTGCTGATTTTCTACAGCCTGCAAACCTGGCTGACGTCCCTGACTGACTACATGGAATGGGAATACATCGAGATCAACCCGTTCAGCGCCGGGGTGCTGACTCTGGGCTTCATTTATGGCGCGTATTTCACCGAGACTTTCCGAGGCGCGATTCTCGCGGTGCCGCGCGGTCAGGTTGAAGCTGCGACCGCCTATGGCCTCAAACGCGGTCAGCGCTTTCGCTACGTGGTGTTTCCGCAAATGATGCGCTTCGCCCTGCCGGGCATCGGCAACAACTGGATGGTCATGCTCAAGGCCACGGCGCTGGTGTCGATCATCGGCCTCGCCGATCTGGTCAAAGCCGCGCAGGACGCCGGTAAAAGCACCTATCAACTGTTCTACTTTCTGGTACTCGCCGCGTTGATTTATCTGCTGATCACCAGCGCTTCAAACTTCATCCTGCGCTGGCTCGAACGCCGTTACGCCGCCGGTTCCCGGGAGGCCGTACGATGATCGAACTTCTGCAGGAATACTGGCGCGCCTTCCTTTATACCGACGGCCAGAACATCACTGGGCTGGCGATGACGATGTGGCTGCTCACGGCCTCAATCGTTATCGGTTTCCTTGTGTCGATTCCGTTGTCGATCGCGCGGGTGTCGCCGCACTTCTACATTCGCTGGCCGGTGCAGTTCTACACCTATCTGTTCCGGGGCACGCCGCTGTATATCCAGTTGCTGATTTGCTACACCGGGATCTACAGCCTCGCCGCCGTGCGTGCGCAGCCGATTCTCGACAGCTTCTTTCGCGACGCGATGAACTGCACGATCCTCGCCTTCGCCCTGAACACTTGCGCTTACACCACGGAGATTTTCGCCGGGGCGATCCGCAGCATGAACCACGGCGAAGTCGAAGCGGCCAAGGCCTATGGTCTGACAGGCTGGAAGCTGTATGCCTACGTGATCATGCCGTCGGCCTTACGCCGTTCGTTGCCTTACTACAGCAACGAAGTGATCCTTATGCTGCACTCGACCACGGTGGCTTTCACCGCGACCATCCCCGACATCCTGAAAGTCGCGCGGGACGCCAACTCGGCGACATTTTTGACCTTTCAGTCGTTCGGCATCGCCGCGCTGATCTACCTGACCATTACCTTTGCGCTGGTCGGCCTGTTCCGCCTTGCCGAACGCCGATGGCTGGCCTTCCTCGGCCCGACTCACTAGGACCGGCCCCAGAAAAAAAGAGATGCCAATGCGCCACCTGATCCATGACTTGCTGGCCCCGCTGCCGGGGACTGCGCGACAGATTCACAGCTTCCACTTCGGCCCGGAGCAGGCCAAGGGCAAGGTTTACATTCAGTCTTCGCTGCACGCCGACGAACTGCCGGGCATGCTCGTCGCCTGGCACCTCAAGCAGCGACTGGCGGAGCTGGAAGCCGCCGGCCGCCTGCGCAGCCAGATCGTGCTGGTGCCAGTGGCCAACCCGGTCGGCCTCGAACAAGTGCTGATGGACGTGCCGCTGGGCCGTTACGAACTGGAGAGCGGGCAGAATTTCAACCGCTGGTTCGTCGACCTCAGTGAAGAGATCGGCAACGCCATCGAGGGCAAGCTCAGCGACGATCCGCAGCACAACCTCGAACTGATCCGCAGCCATCTGCGCGACGCCCTCGCCCGCCAGACCGCCACCACGCAACTGCAATCGCAGCGCCTGACCCTGCAACGGCTGGCCTGCGATGCGGACATGGTGCTGGACTTGCACTGCGATTTCGAATCGGTGGTGCACCTCTACACCACGCCCGAAGCGTGGCCGCAGGTCGAGCCGCTGGCGCGCTACATCGAATCCCAGGCGAGCCTGTTGGCCACCGATTCCGGCGGCCAGTCGTTCGACGAATGCTTCACCCTGCTGTGGTGGCAACTGAAGGAACGCTTCGGCGAACACTTCGAGATTCCACTCGGCAGTTTCTCGGTGACCGTCGAGTTGCGCGGCCAGGGTGACGTCAATCACCCGATGGCCAGCCGCGACTGCCAGGCGTTGATCGACTACTTGATTCAGTCCGATGCGATCGTTGGTGAAACCAAACCGCAACCGCCGCTGCCGTATCCCGCTACGCCACTGGCGGGTGTCGAACCGGTGACCACGCCGGCCGGTGGCTTGCTGGTGTACACGGCGGTTGCCGGCCAATACCTGGAAGCGGGGCAGCAGATCGCCGAAATCATCGACCCGATCCACGACCGCATCACTCCAATTCATAGCTCGACTGCCGGGCTGATGTACGCCCGCTCGCTGCGCCGCATGGCCACCGCGGGCATGGTCATCGCCCACGTGGCGGGCGCCGAAGCCTATCGCAGCGGCTACCTACTTTCGCCTTGAGGATGTCTGTCCCATGTACAAACTGACCGTTGAAGGCCTGCACAAAAGCTATGGCGACCATCAGGTGCTCAAAGGCGTTTCGCTCAAGGCCAGAACCGGCGACGTGATCAGCCTGATCGGCGCCAGCGGCTCGGGCAAAAGCACCTTTTTGCGCTGCATCAACTTTCTCGAACAACCCAACGACGGCGCCATGAGCCTCGATGGCCAGACCATCCGCATGGTCACCGACCGCCACGGCATGCACGTCGCCGACGCCGATGAACTGCAACGTTTGCGCACGCGACTGGCGATGGTGTTCCAGCATTTCAACCTGTGGAGCCACATGACCGTGCTGGAAAACATCACCATGGCCCCGCGCCGGGTGTTGGGTTGCAGCAAGCAGGAAGCCGATGATCGCGCGCGGCGTTATCTGGACAAGGTTGGCTTGCCGGCGCGGGTGGCGGATCAGTACCCGGCGTTTTTATCTGGCGGTCAGCAACAGCGCGTGGCGATTGCCCGGGCACTGGCGATGGAGCCTGAGGTGATGCTGTTTGATGAACCGACGTCGGCGCTTGACCCCGAGTTGGTGGGCGAAGTATTGAAGGTGATTCAAGGTCTGGCCGAAGAAGGCCGCACCATGATCATGGTCACGCACGAGATGAGCTTCGCCCGCAAAGTTTCCAGCCAGGTGCTGTTCCTGCACCAAGGCCTGGTCGAAGAAGAAGGCGCCCCCGAAGACGTGCTCGGCAACCCGAAAAGTGAACGCCTGAAACAATTCCTAAGCGGCAACCTCAAGTAACCCCGGTTCCCCTGTAGGAGCTGCCGAAGGCTGCGATCTTTTGATCTTGTTTTTCACAATCAAAAGATCGTCCGATCGCGGCCCGAGCCTTCGGCAGCTCCTACAGGGGTTCGCGTTGTTTTTAAACCTTTCGCTTGTCAGCGTGGTCTCTGGAAGAACCCCTCCAGAGCGCGCGCAGCCGGCATGGCGAAATCTCTCGACCTCGCAAAAATCTGGTTCAGCGCCCGCAACTGGAAGCCCTTCGCCTTTCAGAAACAGGTGTGGGCGGCCGTCAAAAACGGCGAATCCGGTCTGCTGCACGCCAGCACCGGCGCCGGTAAAACCTATGCCGTATGGTTCGCCGCCCTCAATCGATTCGCCAAAACCGTTCCCGTCGATGCGCCGCCACGCAAACGCAAACAACCTGCCGAACCACTGACCGTGTTGTGGATCACCCCGATGCGGGCACTTGCCGCCGACACCGCGCGCGCCCTGCAAACACCCGTCGATGACCTGCAAATCCCGTGGAGCATCGGCCTGCGCACCGGTGACACCAGCAGCAGCGAACGTGCGCGGCAGGGTCGACGTTTGCCAACCACGCTGATCACCACGCCGGAAAGCCTGACCCTGCTACTGGCCCGTGCCGACGCACAGACCGCGCTCGCTTCGCTAAAGATGATTGTCGTCGATGAATGGCACGAATTACTTGGCAACAAACGCGGCGTGCAGCTGCAACTGGCGCTCGCTCGTTTGCGCCGGTGGCAGCCTGATCTGATCGTCTGGGGGGTGTCCGCCACGCTCGGTAATCAATCCCACGCCGAACACGTACTGATCCCACAGGGCGGCGGCGTGAGTATTCAGGGACAAAGCGAAAAAACGCTGAAGGTCGACACCCTGATCCCACCGTCCATTGAGCGTTTTCCGTGGGCCGGGCACATTGGTCTGAAGATGCTCCCGCAAGTCGTCGCCGAGCTTGATGCCTGCGCCAGTACGCTGGTGTTCACCAACACCCGGGCGCAATCGGAAATCTGGTATCAGGCATTGCTGGAAGCACGGCCGGACTGGGCCGGACTGATTGCGTTGCATCACAGTTCACTGTCTCGCGACACCCGTGACTGGGTCGAAAAAGCCTTGAAGAATGGTTTGTTGAAAGCGGTGGTCTGCACGTCGAGTCTGGATCTCGGTGTGGATTTTTTACCGGTCGAACGCGTACTGCAAATCGGCTCGGCCAAAGGCGTTGCGCGTTTGATGCAGCGTGCCGGACGCTCCGGTCACGCACCGGGACGCACCTCGCGGGTGACGCTGGTGCCGACCCACAGTCTTGAACTGATCGAAGCCGCTGCCGCGCGCGACGCCGTCGAACAACGGCGCATCGAACCGCGCCTGTCGCCACATCAATCGCTGGACGTGCTGGTACAGCATCTGGTCAGCATGGCGCTCGGTGGCGGATTTTTACCGGATGAGCTGTACGAAGAAGTCCGCACGGCGTGGGCTTATCGTGATCTGACGCCTGCGGATTGGGCGTGGGCGCTGGCTTTCGTACGCCATGGCGGGATGTCTCTGACAGCTTATCCGGATTATCGCCGGGTTGAACCGGATGAGCACGGCGTGTGGCGCGTGCCCGATGCGCGACTGGCGCGGCGGCATCGCATGAGCGTCGGCACCATTGTCAGCGATGCGAGCATCAACCTGAAATTCTGGAGCAAGGGCGGCGGTGGCAAGCAGCTCGGCAGCGTCGAGGAAGGCTTTATCGCCCGATTGAAACCCGGTGATGGTTTTCTGTTCGCCGGGCGTTTGCTGGAATTGGTGCGGGTGGAAAACATGACGGCGTACGTCAAACGCAGCACCGTGAAAAAAGCGGCAGTGCCACGCTGGAATGGCGGGCGGATGCCGCTCTCCAATGAACTCGCGCAAGCGGTGGTTGCGCGGTTTAGTGCAGCCGCCGAAGGTGAGTTCGTCGGCCCGGAAATGCAGGCGCTGCGCCCGCTGCTTGAGACTCAGGCACGTTGGTCAGGCTTGCCGACGGTTAATAATCTGCTGGCGGAGGTACTGAAATCCCGCGAAGGCTGGCACCTTTTCCTCTACCCGTTCGCCGGGCGCCAGGTGCATCTGGGGCTGGCGAGCCTGTTGGCGTGGCGCGTCAGCCAGCGCCAACCGGTGACCTTTTCCATCGCGGTGAATGATTACGGGCTGGAGCTGCTCAGTGCCACGCCGGTGGATTGGTCGCAGCACATCAATGCCGAGCTGCTCGACCCTGCGGATCTTTTGGCTGATGTGCTCGCCAGTCTCAATGCCGGTGAATTGGCCTTGCGCCGTTTTCGCGAAATCGCCCGAATCGCCGGGCTGGTATTCGCCGGCTATCCCGGCGCGCCGAAAAGTACCCGGCAGGTGCAGGCTTCGAGCGGATTGTTTTTTCAAGTGTTCAAACAATATGACGCCGACAACCTGTTGCTCGCCCAGGCCGGGGAAGAAGTCCTACGCGAAGAACTGGATATTCGTCGGTTGGAACAGACACTGGAGCGGATCAACGGGATGAAACTCGATGTGCATCAAATCAAACGTCCTACGCCGCTCGGGTTCCCGCTGCTGGTGGAACGCATGCGCGAAAGCATGAGCTCGGAAAAACTCGCCGACCGGATCAGGCGCATGGTCGGTGATCTGGAGAAGTCTGCCGACAACGGTAAATCGTCATGAACGCGGCGTATCCCGTGCGTTTGGCCGGCGAGGAGTTGTGGTTACTTCCGGAAAAGGCGCTCTACTGGCCAGCGCAAGAGGCGTTGTTGATCGCCGATGTGCATTTTGGCAAAGCCGCGGCCTATCGCAGCCTCGGACAACCGGTGCCCCAGGGAACGACGGCGAGCAACATTGCGGTGATCGACCGATTGTTGGCGGTGCTGCCGTGTCGGCAACTGATCTTTCTGGGGGATTTCCTGCACGGGCCGGGCTCGCATGCGGTGGGTACGCTGAATGCGCTGGCGCAATGGCGTGAGCGTCATGCGGATCTGCCGATGACGTTGATTCGCGGCAATCACGATAAACGCGCAGGGGATCCGCCTGCGTCGCTAAACATTCGCGTGGTGCCAGAGCCGCTGCTTTTAGGGCCGTTTGCGCTTCAACACGAGCCTGATCCGCATCCGGAACGGCATGTATTGGCCGGCCACGTCCACCCTGTTTACCGATTGTTTGGCAAAGGGCGGCAAAGTTTACGACTAGCCTGTTTCAGACTGGGCGAGCGAATCAGCCTGCTACCGGCATTCGGAGCGTTTACGGGCGGTTATCCGGTCGAAAAAGATGACCAATGCCGAATCTTCGTCACCGGCGACAACGAAATCTGGCCCATCAACTAATCACACCCGCCCTTGTAGGAGCAAAGCTTGCTCGCGAAAGCGTTCGTCCAATCAAAATCGATGAATCAGACAAATCGCTTCGCGAGCAAGCTCTGCTCCTACAAAAGCAGGTAATTAATCAGGCAACTGGCGCCGGTGGTGGCTCGTCCGGAAGTGTTGGCTCGCCCGGCTCGGTCGGTTGCTCATTGGGGGTATCTGGATCAGGCTGACCAGGAATTCCGCCGGCCATGTTGATAGGCGGGTGTGCCAACAAGGACCAGGCCAATACGCCAATCTGATTGGGCTCAAGCCTTGCCAGTTCGGCAGTGATATGCGGATCGATCTTCATAAAGCACTCCTCGGCGAAGGCCCGCATTTGCTGAAACAAAAACGGGCAGTACACCCCATAGAGTGTCTGCCCGCCAAAGAATTCCCGGCATCCGCCGGATGGACGACTCAGGTACGTGGCAGCGTTACGCCACGTTGGCCCTGGTACTTGCCGCCGCGATCCTTGTAGGAAACTTCACATTCTTCATCGGATTCGAGGAAGAGCATCTGTGCCACACCTTCGTTGGCGTAGATTTTCGCCGGCAGGTTGGTGGTGTTGGAGAATTCCAGCGTCACGTGACCTTCCCACTCAGGCTCGAGCGGCGTCACGTTAACGATGATGCCGCAGCGTGCGTAGGTGCTTTTACCCAGGCAGATGGTCAATACGTTGCGCGGAATGCGGAAGTATTCAACGGTGCTGGCCAGGGCGAAGGAGTTCGGCGGAATAATGCAGACATCACTGTGGACGTCGACGAAGCTGCCCGGATCGAAGTTTTTCGGATCGACGATCGACGAGTTGATGTTGGTGAACACCTTGAAATGATTGGTGCAGCGCACATCGTAGCCGTAGCTCGAGACACCGTAGGAGATGACCCGGCTCTCGTCGCTGCCGCGCACCTGGCGCTCGACGAAAGGTTCGATCATGCCGTGTTCCTGCGCCATGCGGCGAATCCACTTGTCCGATTTGATGCTCATGGCGGGGTGTCCTGAATAGCGAGGTGGAAAAATTCTGTCCGGCATCTTACCGGGCGCGCCGCCCTCTTCAAAGTGCGCGCTGCAATTCTCGCCGAACACCCCGTATTTACGCGCGCTGGCGACGAACTGTCACACCGCTGATCCCTAAATCTTAGAAACCTTCGCAAGAAGCATTGGCACGTTCCGGAAAAAGGGTTAAGGTGGCGCCACTGTGCTGCTTGTGTCACTGAGAATCTCTACACGATATGTTGAATTTCGATCCAACCATCTACAAGAATTTTTCCTGCTCTTTGCACTCAGTCTCGGCCAGGGTTCTTCCTGTGTCGCAGTTATCTTTGTTCAAGGAGTTACACCATGTCTAATCGCCAAACCGGTACCGTTAAGTGGTTCAACGATGAAAAAGGCTTCGGCTTCATCACTCCACAATCCGGTGACGACCTGTTCGTTCACTTCAAAGCTATCCAATCCGACGGCTTCAAAAGCCTGAAAGAAGGCCAACAGGTTTCTTTCATCGCTACCCGCGGTCAGAAAGGCATGCAAGCTGAGGAAGTACAAGTTATCTAACTTGTAGCTTCTTTAGAAAAGAGCCCCGCCCTTAAAAGCGGGGCTTTTTTGTGGGCGTCTGTTTTTCAGGCGCAAAAAAAAAGATCGCAGCCTTCAGCAGCCCCACACAATCCGTGCAGGAGCTGCCGAAGGCTGCGATCTTTTGCTTTAAACGTTACCAGGCAACGCCAAACCCAGCGGTATAGCGGGTCTTGCTCAAATCCGCATCATCGGTACCACTGATAATGTCGCGCTCAGCTTTCAAATTCAGAGACGCCCATTCAGTAACCTTGTAGCGCAGGCCCATCTCGGCATCCAGCGCGTAATCCGCGACACCCGACAACGGCTTGCCAAACTCGCCATTGGTGAAGAACTCGACCTTCTTGCCGATCAGGTAACGGTTGTAATCCCACTTCATCGCGACCGAATAGAAATTGTCCTTGCCGCCATCGCTGTATTCGTAATCGGTACGGTTGAGCAGCGAACCGAGCGAGAACGCGCCCAACTCGTCATCCCAGAACTGGTAACCCGGACCGGTACCGACCACGCGCTGACGCGACAGGTCTTCAACATGGTCGCGCTTGTAATTCAGGCGCCCCTGCCAGAACCACTTATCGGTCAGGAAGCGGTCGAGGGAGTATTCAGCGCGCCAGTTGTTGGTGGTGACTTCGTCGTCCTGCACTTCGCGGTTGTACTCGCCCTCGGCGGTGTGACGCCAGCGACCGTGACGCGCGGAGGTTTTGAAATCGATGTCGTAATCGTCGGTGTCTTTTTCCGCGCGCTGATAATCCATTGCCAGGTCGACATTGCCCTTCCAGACCAGATCCTCGACCACCGGTTTCGGCTTGAGAATCTGCTGAATGCTCGCCAGCTCGACAGTTTTTGGCGCCTCGCCGTTGGCCAGGGTGACCTTGCCGTCTTCCGCCGCCGTCAGCGACTTGGAGACTTCGCCGGTGTAGGCATCCTGTTTGACCAACAGGTGCTGATCGCTCTCAAGGGTCTTGACCTCTTTCCAGTCGATCGTGACTGCTCCGGCGTACTTGGTCTGAATCAACAGTTTGCCGCCGTCGAACAGGGAAATGGTGCCGCTCAACTTGTCACCGTTCTTCAACCAGACGGTGTCGGCAAGCAGGGGCGTGGACGCACTGAAAACAGCAAGGCACAGCAAGGTTCTGGACAACATAAGCGAATCGAGGGCTCAAGTTTGCGAAAAAAGGTGGGCATTATCCGTAGGAATAAGACCCTGACAAGGACTGACCGGACTATTTCTATTGAGTTCATTTCTCAACTGCACGACGAGGGATTACGCTTAGAGCCTCGATACGATCAAGTTCAGGAACTCCGTACGTGAAAGACCCGAACCTCGAAGGGGACAGCGAAGCGCAAATCCGACGCACGGCGCTCTACTCGACACTCGCCCAAGTGCCCGAAGGCAAAGTCGTCAGCTATGGTCAGTTAGCCGAACTGGCCGGGTTGGGGCGCGCCGCCCGCTGGGTCGGCCGCGTATTGAGTCAGTTGCCTGGTGATACCAAACTGCCCTGGCACCGTGTATTGGGCGCCGGCGGTCGTATCAGTTTGCCGGTGGGCAGCCCGTCGGGCGATGAACAACGGGCGCGTTTGCGCGTGGAAGGCATCACCGTCCAGAATAATCGTGTGGATATTCAGCGCCATGGCTGGCGTCCGGTAGAGCACAGCGGTTAGAGTGCGCGCTTTGTTTTCGCAATCTTGAGGCAGACTTCAGCCCATGCCCCGTAAAACCTGGCGCGCCGCGCTAGCTGCTTATGCCAGTCCTTCGACGCTCGTGCTGTTGTTGCTCGGTTTCGCCGCCGGCCTGCCGTACATGCTGGTGTTTTCAACGCTTTCCGTCTGGCTACGTGAAGCGGGCGTAGCCCGTGAAACGATTGGCTACGCAAGCCTCATCGGCCTGGCCTATGCGTTCAAATGGGTCTGGTCACCGCTGCTCGACCAATGGCGCCTGCCGTTGCTCGGCAAGCTTGGCCGACGCCGCTCCTGGCTGGTGCTCTCACAAGTTTTGGTGATCCTTGGCCTGATCGGCATGGGTTTCTGTGATCCGCAGAAGCACCTGTCCTGGTTGATCGCGATTGCCGTGGTCGTCGCCTTCGCTTCCGCTACCCAAGACATTGCGGTCGACGCCTATCGACTGGAAATCGCCGACGACAATCGTCAGGCTGCACTCGCCGCCAGCTACATGTCCGGCTACCGCGTCGCCGCCCTGCTCGCCACCGCCGGCGCATTGTTTTTTGCCGAAGGCTTCGGCTCTACCGGTTTCAACTACAAGCACTCGGCGTGGACCGGCACTTATGTGTTGTTCGGCGCGTTGATGATCCCTGCCCTGCTCACTACGCTGTTCATGCGCGAACCGCCGGTGCCGCTGCGCACGCAATTGCAGGCCGGGCGCTATACGTTCATGCATCAATTGATGTCGGTGTTCGTGCTGATCGTCTTGCTCGTGTCCGTGCCGGCGATGTTCACCCAGCTGTACAACACCGATTTCGCCAGCGTGCTGTTCGGCAGCATGAGTCCGCTCGATCTGCTGCTCGAAGACCGCGCCTTCCTGCGCGCCATCCTCTATACGCTGCTGACCGGTCTGTGCCTGTCGACCATGGGTCGCCGTGGCCTGGCGCCGGTGCTGACGCCGGTCAACGACTTCATCCTGCGTTATCGCTGGCAGGCACTGCTGTTGCTCGGTTTGATCGCGACCTACCGGATGTCGGACACGGTGATGGGCGTAATGGCCAACGTGTTCTACATCGATCAGGGCTTCACCAAGGATCAGATCGCCAGCGTCAGCAAGATTTTCGGCCTGATCATGACACTCGTCGGCGCCGGCATGGGCGGCCTGTTGATCGTGCGTTTCGGCATTCTGCCGATTCTGCTGATCGGCGGCGCCGCCTCGGCAGGCACCAACCTGCTATTCCTGATGCTCGCCGATATGGGCCCGAACCTGAAGATGCTGGTGGTGACCATCTCCCTCGACAACTTCAGTTCGGGTCTGGCGACGTCGGCGTTTGTCGCCTACCTGTCGAGCCTGACCAACCTGAAGTTCTCCGCGACGCAATACGCCCTGCTCAGCTCGATCATGCTCCTGCTGCCGCGCCTGATCGGCGGCTATTCCGGGGTGATGGTGGAGAAGTTCGGTTACCACAACTTCTTCCTGATCACCGCGTTGCTCGGTGTGCCGACGCTGGTGCTGATCGCCCTGCACTGGTTCCAGGAAAGTCGCCGCGAAGGCCCGACACCTACGCCCGAGCCCGTCCCGACGCCCGTCGCGGAAGAGTCGTAAGACATTTCGTCAATGGCGGGAGGAATCCCGCCATTGAACCTCTCCACCGGCCACACGCCTGTACGTCAGCAAAAGTCGCCGGTACACTGCTCCGTCATTTCCAGTCATAGCAACCGACAACGGCCAACCATGCGCACCAGTCAATTTTTGCTCGCCACACAGAAAGAAACGCCTTCCGACGCGGTCGTGATCAGCCACCAGCTGATGCTGCGCGCCGGCATGATCCGCAAACTCGCCTCGGGCCTGTACACCTGGCTGCCGATGGGCTTGCGAGTAATGCGCAAGGTTGAAGCCATCGTTCGTGAAGAAATGAACGCTGCCGGCTCTCTGGAAGTGTTGATGCCGAGCACCCAACCGGCCGAGCTGTGGCAGGAATCGGGGCGCTGGGAAGAATACGGCCCTGAGCTGCTGCGCATCAAAGACCGCCACGGTCGTGATTTCTGCGCGGGCCCGACCCACGAAGAAGTGATCACCGATCTGATGCGCAACGAGTTGAGCAGCTACAAACAGCTGCCAATCAACCTGTACCAGATCCAGACCAAATTCCGTGACGAGATCCGTCCACGCTTCGGTTTGATGCGTGGCCGCGAATTCATCATGAAGGACTCCTACTCCTTCCACGCGGATCAGGCATCGCTGCAGATCACCTACGACCGCATGCATGAAGCCTACTGCAACATCTTCACGCGTCTGGGTCTGAAATTCCGTCCGGTGGAAGCCGACAACGGTTCGATCGGCGGTGCAGGTTCGCACGAGTTCCACGTACTGGCCGAATCCGGCGAAGACGACATCGTTTTCAGCAACGGTTCCGACTACGCAGCGAACATCGAAAAAGCCGAAGCCGTGCCACGCGAAACCTCGCGCGCCGCTGCGACTGAAGAGCTGCGTCTGGTCGATACGCCTGACACCAAAACCATCGCGGCGCTGGTGGAAAAATTCAATCTGCCGATTGAAAAGACCATCAAGACCCTGATCGTGCGCGCCGAAGAAGAAGGCAAGCTGATCGCGCTGGTGATCCGTGGCGACCACGAACTCAACGAAATCAAGGCTGCCCAGCAACCTGGCGTGGCCAGCCCGCTGGTCATGGCCACCGACGCCGAACTGCGTGACGCCATTGGCGCCGGCGCCGGTTCGCTCGGCCCGCTGAACCTGCCGCTGCCAATCATCATCGACCGTTCGGTCGAACTGATGAGCGACTTCGGCATCGGCGCGAATATCGACGACAAGCACTACTTCGGCGTGAACTGGGAGCGTGATCTGCCGGTTCCGACCGTGGCTGACCTGCGTAACGTGGTCGCCGGCGATCCAAGCCCGGACGGCAAAGGCACGCTGGAAATCAAACGCGGCATCGAAGTCGGGCACATCTTCCAGCTGGGCAACAAGTACAGCAAGGCGATGAAGTGCGAAGTGCTGGGCGAGAACGGCAAGCCAGTCACCCTCGAAATGGGTTGCTACGGCATCGGCGTTTCCCGCGTGGTGGCGGCGGCCATCGAGCAGAACAACGACGCCAACGGCATCATCTGGAGCGACACTTTGGCGCCGTTCCAGATCGCACTGGTACCGCTGCGTTATGAAACCGAGCAGGTGCGCGAAGCCACCGACAAGCTGTACGCCGAACTGACAGCGGCCGGCTTCGAAGTGCTGCTGGATGATCGCGACAAAAAAACTAGCCCGGGCATCAAGTTCGCGGACATGGAGCTGATCGGCATTCCTCACCGGATCGTGGTCAGTGACCGCGGCCTCGCCGAAGGTAACCTGGAATACAAGAGTCGTACCGAAGGCGAAGCGCAAGCACTGCCGGTCGCCGACGTACTGTCCTTCCTTCAGGCCCGTATCCGCCGCTGAAACCAGATAGAGACGTCATGTTCAAGCGAAACACCTTAGGCCTCGGTGGCACCGCCCTGTGCGGTGCCCTGCTGGTCAGCGGCTGTGCCAATCACATGTCACAGCGCAGCGAGCACGAAGAGCGGGTCGAGCGTAAATTGCTCGACCACAGCCTGCAGATTGATGTCGGTGAGCCTAAGGAGCTTGAGCTGCCGCAGCGACGCGTGAAGATCAACGAACAGAAGACCTTTGAAGTCACCGAGTTCGAAGTGACACGTCGTTACGATCGCTACACGCCTTACCAGCCTTGGCGCGAGGTCTACGAGATTCCGCTGGGCGTGGTGGCGGTGGTCGGTGGTGTCGGCGCCAACGTGGTCAACGTGTTTGCCCTCGGCAATCTGCCGGACAGCGTGACCAAGGATTGGCTGAGTTACGGTTTTGCCGGGCTCAACCCGTTCATGAACGTGCAGTCCAACGGCCGTGCGCAGCAGAACCTGGCCGGTATCGATGAAGTCCAGCGCGACAAGCGCACGGAGTATTCGAGCCTGCCGTGGAGCGAGCGGCCGGTGCAGGTCAAGGCTGGCAAACAGACCTTCGACATGACCACCGACCGCAACGGCGTGCTGCGTGTGAACCTGCTCGACAGCCCATTCGCTGAGCATGACCTCAATTACGTCGGCAAACTGCAGATCAGCGTCGAGGACGCCAAGGATGACGTGCATTCCGACTCGTCCCTGGCGATCAGCAGCCACTTGCGTGGCAAGTTGCTCGAAGCGCACGGCTTGATTTACGACGACCTGGAAGACGACGAAGTGAGCCAGTGGGTACACCGGGTCAAACGTCTGTCGGAACTGGGTCTGGAAGAAGAAGCCAGCGAACTGGAACAAAGCCTGATCGAACTGACGCGCAACGATCCTGAGTTGCAGACTGAATTTCTCAAGTCTTTGACCAAGGATGCCGGGCGTCTGGTGGCGGATCCGGGGCCGAATTAAGGCCTCATACAAGATCGCAGCCTTCGGCAGCTCCTACATGGAACGCGTTCTCCTGTAGGAGCTGCCGAAGGCTGCGATCTTTTGACTTTTACCGTTCAAACAACTCCATCTGCTCAAACCCACCGCGCAAATCCTCCAGCCTCACCCCAACCCCCAACAACCGCACCGGTTTCCCGCCGCGATTGAACGCCTGCGTCAGCATCAGCTGATAACTGCCCAAGTCCCGCCCTGCCCCGGCCTGTTCCAGCGTGGTCTGGGTAAAGTCATGAAACTTCACTTTGACGAACGGCTTGCCCGGTCGATAACTGCTGTCGATGCGTGCCATGCGGGTTTTCAGGGTTTCCAGCAGCTCCGGCAATTTATCCAGGCAACTGCGCAGATCCGGCAGATCAACGTCGTAGGTATTTTCCACGCTGATTGACTGACGCCGACTGTCGTTGTGCACCAGACGATCATCAATCCCACGCGCCAGGCTCCACATTCGCTCGCCGAAACTGCCGAATTCGCGCACCAGCGCCAACTTGCCCCACTCGCGCAATTGCGAGCAGTCGACGATGCCGAGCCTGCCCAGCTTGTCGGCGGTGACCTTGCCGACGCCGTGCAGCTTGCTCACCGGCAAACCGCTGACGAAGTCCTCGACCTGATCCGGGGTGATCACGAACAAACCATTGGGTTTTTTCCAGTCGCTGGCGATCTTCGCCAGAAACTTGTTCGGCGCCACGCCCGCCGACACGGTGATATGCAACTGATTGGAGACGCGTCGACGGATGTCTTGAGCAATACGCGTGGCGCTGCCGCCGAAATGCGCACTGTCCGAGACATCCAGATATGCCTCATCCAGCGACAGCGGTTCGATCAGGTCGGTGTAATCGCTGAAAATCACATGAATTTCTTTCGAGGCTTCGCGATAGGCGTCCATGCGCGGCTTGACGATGGTCAGATCCGGGCACAGCTTCAAGGCATGCCCCGACGACATCGCCGAGCGTACGCCATAGGCCCGCGCCTCGTAGTTGCAGGTGGCGATGACACCGCGCCGATCCGCAGAACCGCCTACCGCCAAAGGCTTGCCGGCGAGGTTCGGGTCATCACGCATCTCGATGGCGGCGTAGAAACAGTCACAGTCGACGTGGATGATTTTTCGCTGAGTCATGACAGAAAAGGAAACATGGCGAGCCGGATCGGCAGTATCTCACTGACACCTGTATATAGCACCAGTGGTAAGAATGTTCTTTTCGACACGTAGGAAAAGGCCGATGAATTTATTTTCTCAATCGAAAGAAGCCATTCGATAGAGCTGAAACCCTTGTGCCACCTGCCCTGCACGCCTTTTCAGGCACTGCAAAAAGCGCTAACCGATTGAACCTCAACAGATTTTATCCAGATTGCGGGTTGACACCCCGGCGATCCTCTGTAGAATGCCGACACACAGACGCGGGATGGAGCAGTCTGGTAGCTCGTCGGGCTCATAACCCGAAGGTCGTCGGTTCAAATCCGGCTCCCGCAACCAAACATCAAAAAAGGCTACTCGAAAGAGTGGCCTTTTTTGTGCGCGTCTGTTTTGCAGATTTCTTCTACTTATAAGGAAGCGATCGCCAAACAGGAATTCGTTGCATTTCCGAAACTTAGGCGCGACCTGCGACCGTTTGACGCGATTGCACACTTATTTGACCCTTTACGGGAATAGCGGTTGACACCCCGTCGTTCCTCTGTAGAATGCCGCCACACAGACGCGGGATGGAGCAGTCTGGTAGCTCGTCGGGCTCATAACCCGAAGGTCGTCGGTTCAAATCCGGCTCCCGCAACCAAACATCAAAAAAGGCTACTCGAAAGAGTGGCCTTTTTTGTATCTGTTGAAAAAGTCCTTTCGCAACAATGATCTGTCACCGTGCAGTGAACGCTTGGGATCTTCAGACTCGCCGACTTGCGACTATGCTTGTGTCGCAGGCACGACGTCTGCAATCCAGGAACTGCCCTCGCCGATACCCGGTGAGAGGCGTAGTATTTTGTGATTATTTTTTTCTACAGGGATTGGTAACTTGGCTGGATACCTCCATCCTGTCGCGCACAATCCAAGAGGTGATTGATGCGCGCCAACTCGTCTGATCCACAAGACACCGTCACAGCGGAACATCCGATCAAGCCCGAGCGTTTGCGCTTGCTGGATCGTTTGAGCAAATACCGTCAGCCAATTGGTCTGGCCGTTACGTTGCTGCTGTTCGCCATTGCGCTGATTGCCTGTCGCCATCTATTGGCCGAGCTTGATCTCGACGCTCTGCACGACTCGATTCTCGAGGTACCGAAACCCGCCCTGCTCGGCGCTTTCGGTGCGACGGTGGTCGGCTTCATTATTCTGCTCGGCTATGAATGGTCGGCCAGCCGCTATGCCGGCGTGACCTTGCCGCCGCGTACTCTGGCGATGGGCGGGTTCACCGCGTTTGCGATTGGCAACGCCATTGGCCTGTCGCTGCTGTCCGGCGGCTCGGTTCGCTATCGTTTATATGCACGGCATGGTCTGGGGGCGGCGGAAGTCGCGCACATGACCCTGTTCGCCAGCCTGTCGCTGGGTTGCGCCCTGCCGCCACTGGCTGCACTTGCGACGCTGAGCGACCTGCCGGCTGCCTCTGCGGCACTCGGTCTGTCCGAAGGTCTGCTCGGCACAGTTGCCGCTGTCGTCCTGTTGCTTGGCGCGGTATTGGCTATCGGCATCTATCGTCGGCGTCTGCCGGAACAACCACTGCGTGACAACCTGCTGGTTCGGGTCGGTCGCCGCACCTTGCGCCTGCCGGGTCGCCGTCTGACCTTTCTGCAACTGATCATCACCGCACTCGACGTCGCCGCCGCCGCGACCGTGCTGTATCTGCTGCTGCCCGAAGCGCCACCGTTTGGCGCGTTCCTGCTGGTGTATCTGCTCGCCCTTGCCGCTGGCGTGCTCAGCCATGTGCCTGGCGGCGTTGGCGTGTTCGAAGCGATTCTGCTGGCAGCGTTTGCCGACAAACTCGGCGCCGCACCACTGGCCGCAGCCCTGCTGCTGTATCGCCTGATCTACGTAGTGCTGCCGTTGCTGGTGGCCTGCGTGGTGCTACTGATCAACGAAGGTCAGCGCCTGTTTCAATCGCAAACAATGCGCGCTGCCTCGGGTCTGGCCGCGCCGATCCTTGCGGTGCTGGTGTTCTTATCGGGTGTGGTGCTGCTGTTTTCTGGCGCCACTCCTGAAATCGACACGCGTCTTGAGCACATTGGTTTTCTGATTCCACATCGCCTGGTCGACGCTTCGCACTTCGGCGCCAGCCTGATTGGCGTGTTGTGCCTGATGCTCGCCCAGGGTCTGCGCCGTCGCCTGTCGGCTGCATGGATGCTGACCACCATTCTGTTGCTGGTCGGCGCCCTGCTCTCGCTGCTTAAAGGCTTCGACTGGGAAGAAGCCACACTGATGACCCTCACCGCCGCGTTGCTGGGGGTTTTCCGTCGCTCGTTCTACCGCCCGAGCCGCCTGACCGAATTGCCGTTTTCGCCGCTGTATCTGGTCGCCAGCCTGTGCGTTCTCGGTGCATCGACGTGGCTGCTGCTGTTCGCCTATCAGGACGTTCCTTACAGCCATCAGCTGTGGTGGCAGTTCACCCTTGACGCTGATGCACCGCGTGGTTTGCGTTCGCTGCTTGGCGCTGCGGTGTTGTTGCTGGTGATCGCTCTGACCTGGCTGCTGCGCACTGCGCGCCCGGTGATTCACTTGCCGACGCCGGATGAACTGGAGCGCGCCTCGAAGATTTTGATGGCCTCTTCGCAACCCGACGGCGGCCTCGCGCTGACCGGTGACAAGGCGCTGCTGTTCCACCCCAACGACGAGGCGTTTCTGATGTACGCCCGCCGTGGCCGCAGTCTGGTGGCGCTGTACGACCCGATCGGCCCAGGCCAGCAACGCGCAGAAATGATTTGGCAGTTCCGCGACCTCTGCGACATCTACCATGCGCGCCCGGTGTTCTATCAGGTTCGCGCGGAGAACCTGCCGTACTACATGGACATCGGCCTGACCGCGATCAAGCTCGGCGAAGAAGCCCGCGTCGATCTGCATCGCTTTGACCTGGAAGCCAAGGGCAAAGAGATGAAGGATCTGCGTTACACCTGGAACCGAGGCACCCGCGACGGTCTGTCGCTGGAGATCCACGAGCCGGGCCAGGCGCCAATGGATGAGCTGAAAGTGATTTCCGATGCCTGGCTGACCGGTAAGAACGTGCGCGAGAAAGGTTTCTCCCTCGGCCGTTTCAGCGACGAATACCTGAAGCATTTCCGCATCGCGGTGATTCGCTTCGAAGGTCGCCCAGTGGCGTTCGCCAACTTGCTTGAGACGTTCAGCCATGATCTGGCCAGTCTCGACCTGATGCGCGCGCACCCGGACGCGCCGAAGTTGACCATGGAATTCATGATGGTCGGCCTGATTCAACATTATAAGAGTCACGGATACGCGCGTTTCAGCCTGGGCATGGTGCCGTTGTCGGGGTTGCAACCCCGCCGTGGTGCACCGCTGACCCAGCGTCTGGGCTCGATGGTATTCCGCCGTGGTGAGCAGCTGTACAACTTCCAAGGCTTGCGCCGCTTCAAAGACAAGTTCCAGCCTGACTGGGAACCCCGTTATATGGCCGTGCCCGCCGGACTCGATCCGTTGGTGGCGCTGGCCGACACTGCTGCCCTGATCGCGGGCGGCTTGACTGGATTGGTGAAACGCTGATGATTCAACGCTCCCTGAAGTACATCCTGGCCGCACTGATCGTGCTGGCCGTGATTGCCGGCGGCGGTTACTGGTACCTCAAACGCCCGGCACCGGAACCGACGCTCGAACCCATTACGGCAGCCGACGGCACCGTGTTGACCCGCATCATCCCCGGCACCAAGCCCAAGGCGCAGGTGCTGGTGGCGGTCAATAGCGAGCAGAAGCTGACCGACAATCAACTGACCACCCTGAGCCGCACTGCCTCGGCGCAGATCGTTCAGGTGATTCTGCCCAAGGACTGCCTGCAACAAAGCCGCGCCCTGCAAACCGGTCTGCGCGAGCTGAACGGCCCGGCCACTCTGGTCAGCGGCATCGGCCCGGGCGCCGTGCTGGCCTGGCGCTGGCTGGCGGAACAGAAAGACGACAAGGCCCAGGCCATTTCCGTCGACCTGGCACTGGAAAAAGGTGGCTGCACGCACCTGCTGCCGAAATCCGCTGCCCACGGCCACTGGCTGGCAGCGTGGAACGACAACCCGGACGACGCCAGCGCAGGTTTCGTGCGCGATCAACCGAACGCCGAAACCAGCATCAGCGACTACGACATCAACCTGCCGCAAGTGCTGAACAACGAACTGCGCAAAATCCTCGTTGGCGGCGACAAGGCTAACGGCGGCCTGGCGATTCCGGTGGTTGAAGTGCCGGCCGGTCAGGCCAAAGACACTGTCACCCTGTTCCTCTCCGGTGACGGCGGCTGGCGCGACCTCGACCGCGATGTGGCCGGTGAAATGGCCAAGATCGGCTACCCGGTGGTCGGCATCGACACCCTGCGCTACTACTGGCAGCACAAGAGCCCGGAGCAAAGCGCACTGGATCTGAGTGAATTAATGCAGCACTACCGGCAAAAATGGGGCACCAAGCGCTTCATCCTCACCGGTTATTCGTTCGGTGCAGACGTTCTGCCGGCAATCTACAACCGCCTGCCGGACACCGAGCAGCAACGCGTAGACGCCATCATCCTGCTCGCCTTCGCCCGCACCGGCAGCTTCGAAATCGAAGTCGAGGGCTGGCTGGGCAACGCCGGCAAAGAAGCCGCCACTGGCCCGGAAATGGCCAAGTTGCCACCGGCCAAGGTGATCTGCATCTATGGCGAAGAAGAGGCGGATGAAAGTGGTTGCACCGACAAGACCGCAGTCGGTGAAGCAGTGAAACTGCCCGGCGGCCACCACTTCGACGAGAACTACCCGGCGCTGGCGAAGCGCTTGGTGGACTTGATCGAGAAGCGTCAGGCGGCGAGCCAGGTCGCGGAAGAGTGATCTGAAGCGTCCTTAAAAAAGCCCCCGCCATCTCACGATGGCGGGGGCTTTTTACATTCAGAGGATCATCCCAATCCCCTGTAGGAGTGAGCATGCTCGCGATAGCGGAGTGTCAGCCACCTATTTGCCAACTGACACACCGCTATCGCGAGCAGGCTCACTCCTACAGGAGGATTGTGTTGATCACGGGATACAGGAAATACCCAGAATCATTGTGGGAGCGGGCTTGCTCGCGAAGGCGTTGTGTCAGACGACATCTCCGGTAGCTGATCCACCG
>NZ_CACSJY010000045.1:0-46243 GCF_902706155.1 Pseudomonas sp. 18058 | reverse complement strand
GGATCAGTCAATGTAGATGTTGACTGATCCGGCGCCTTCGCGAGCAAGCCCGCTCCCACAGGAGGTTGTGGAGATTTCAAGTGATTAGGAGAAGGTCATGAAACTGTTGGTCGTCGAAGATGAGGCGCTGTTGCGCCATCACCTGCAAACCCGTCTCACGGAGAGCGGTCACGTGGTCGAGTCCGTGGCCAATGCCGAAGAGGCGCTGTACCAGACCGGACAGTTCAACTTTGATCTGGCGGTGATCGATCTCGGCTTGCCGGGCATGAACGGCCTCGACCTGATCCGCCAGTTGCGCTCGGGCGGCAAGACCTTTCCGATCCTGATCCTCACCGCGCGCGGCAACTGGCAGGACAAGGTCGAAGGCCTCGCTGCCGGCGCCGACGATTACGTGGTCAAGCCGTTCCAGTTCGAAGAACTCGACGCGCGCCTGAATGCCTTGCTGCGCCGCTCCAGCGGTTTCACCCAGTCGACCATCGTCGCCGGACCGTTGCTGCTCGACCTCAATCGCAAGCAGGCGACCCTCGACGAACAACCGCTGGCGCTGACCGCCTACGAGTACCGCATCCTCGAATACCTCATGCGTCATCACCAGCAAGTGGTGCCCAAGGATCGTTTGATGGAGCAGCTCTACCCGGACGACGACGAGCGCGATCCGAATGTCATCGAAGTGCTGGTCGGCCGCCTGCGCCGCAAACTCGAAGGCCCGGCCGGGTTCAAACCGATCGACACCGTGCGCGGCCTCGGCTACCTGTTCAATGAGCGCTGCACTTGATTCGTTCGCTTCGCGTCCGGCTGATGCTCGCCGCCACCACGTTGGCGGTGTTGTTCATGCTCGCCTTGCTCCCGGCGATGCAGGGCGCGTTCAGCCTCGCGTTGCAGGACTCGATCGAACAACGGCTGGCCTCGGACGTCACCACGCTGATTTCAGCTGCACGCATTGAAAACGGTCGGCTGGTGATGCCGAATCAGTTGCCGGACGAGCGTTTCAACCTCACCGATTTCCGTCTGCTCGGTTACATCTACGACCGCGAAGGGCACTTGGTCTGGCGCTCGAAAGCCACCCAGGAAGAACAGATCAACTACAAACCGCGCTACGACGGCCTCGGCAACGAGTTCGCGCGGATTCGCGAGGCCAACGGTCAGGAATTCTTCGTCTATGACGTCGAAGTCAAACTGCTCGGCGGCAAAAGTGCGGCGTTCAGCATCGTCGCGCTGCAACCGGTGCGCGAATACGAAGTCACCCTCGAAGGACTGCGCGAAAACCTCTACCTCGGTTTCGGCGCAGCTTTGCTGGTGTTGCTGGCGCTGTTGTGGATCGGCCTGACCTGGGGCTTAAAAGCTTTGCGCCGACTCAGTCAGGAACTCGACGAAATCGAAGGCGGCACCCGCGAAAGCCTCACCGAACAACACCCGCGCGAACTGCTGCGCCTGACCGGCTCGCTCAACCGCTTGCTGCACAGCGAACGCCAGCAGCGCAGCCGCTATCGTGACTCCCTCGATGACCTCGCGCACAGCCTGAAAACCCCGTTGACGGTGCTGCAAGGCGTCAGCGAAGCCATGGCCCAGCGCCCCGAAGATCGCGATCAGGCCTGGGTGCTGCAATCGCAGATCGAACGCATGAGCCAGCAGATCGGCTACCAACTGCAACGCGCAAGCCTGCGCAAAAGCGGCCTGGTGCGCCATCAGGTGCGTCTGCAACCGGTGCTGAAAAGCCTTTGCGACACGCTGGACAAGGTCTATCGCGACAAACATGTACGCGTGGCGTTTGACCTGCCGGAGCATTGTTACGTGCCGATCGAGCAGGGCGCCTTGCTGGAAATGATGGGTAACCTGCTGGAAAACGCCTATCGCCTGTGTCTGGGCGAAGTGCGCATCAGCGTGCGTGAAAATCACGCCGGGGTTGAACTGTGCATCGAAGACGACGGCCCGGGCGTACCGCCGGATCAGCGTGCGCGGATTCTCGAGCGTGGCGAACGGCTGGATGCCCAGCATCCGGGCCAGGGGATCGGCTTGGCTGTGGTCAAGGACATCATCGAGAGTTACAGCGCCAAGCTCACGTTGGGAGATTCACCGATGGGTGGGGCGGCGTTCAGGATTCATTTTCCGGCGGTTTAGAGGTCGGCAGTGCTGGCCTCTTCGCGAGCAAGCCCGCTCCCACAGGGAAATGCATTTCAAATGTGTGGGCTTGCTCGCGAAGGCGTCAGTGAGTACGCCACAGAATTTATGACGGCCTCACTGTTCCTGCGCCCGATAAGCCCCCGGTGTCAGCCCCGTCCATTTCTTGAACGCCCGGTGAAACGCCGACGGCTCAGAAAACCCCAACTGCTCGGCAATCTGCTGCAACGACAAATCCGCGCGCCCCAAATGGTAGATGGCGATATCCCGCCGCAGCTGATCCTTCAGCTCCTGAAAACTCGTGCCTTCCTCACGCAAATGCCGGCGCAACGTCTGCGGGCTGATGTGCATCTGCGCGGCCACCGCTTCCAGATCCGGCCAATTCACGCTGTCGCGACTGAGCAAGCGGCGCAGCCGACTACTCAGGCTGTCGCCATCGTCCGGGCGCGACAGCAGGTCAGCGGGGGAGCGTTCGAGGAAGTGTTTGAGTGTGCGCTCGTCCTGCAACAACGGCATGTGCAGGTAGCGGCTGTGAAACAGCAGGCTGCTCTGATCGCTGGCAAACGTCATCGGGCAGGGAAACAGCAAATCGTATTCCGCGCCGTGTTCGGGGCGTGGGTAGCTGAACGTCACCTGCTCCAGCCGGATGCGCTGGCCAATCAGCCAACTGCCGAGGCGATGCCAGATCACCAGCAGGCTCTCGGTGAGAAAGTGATCCGGATCCCACAATTGCAAATCATCAAGGCTCAAACGTACCCATTCGTCTTCGCGGCTCAGGGTCAGGCGCGGGCCTTGCGGGAATAGGCTATAAAACAATAAGCCGCGTTGCAGAGCCTTCTCCAGATTGCGGCAATGAATCGAGGCGTGGCACATCATCGCGAAGCTGCCGGGCTTGCTCGGTGCGTTGCCGAAACCGAGGTATTCGTCGTCCAGCGCCAGCCACAGGCCCTGGATCAACTGAGTGAACTGTTCCGGCGCGAGACGCGCGCGAGGTTCGTCGAGCAATTCCGGGCTGATGCCCAGTTGCAGCAACAGACTCGAATAGTCGAAACCCAGGCGGCGTGCGCCACCGAGGGCGGCACGGGCGAAATGACTGGCGATGGTGCGTTCGCGCATAAGCGACAAATCCTTCCTCAGGCGCCGGATGGTAGCCGGGGGTGATGCGAGCAACAAGGCGGATTTCCGCCAAATTGTAGGACGACAAGCGGCGAGTTGGCGGAAATCCGCCACACTCAACTCACCGGAAGGTGACACTGAAAACACCTGCAGCCCTTGATGTCAAAAGGCTTGCCGGGAAATGCACCAAAGTGGCACGGCGTTTGCGATAAGAGCGACAGAAGCGTGCGTTTATCCCGCCCGGAAAACGCCGCTCCAACAACAAATCCCTCCAGTGCAGGAGGGTTCGCAATTCAGGTTTCGCGGCGTAACAGATGGATGTTGCACGCGGGGCTCTTGAGGAAACTTGCAATGACGACTCGTCAGCCACTGTACAAATCCCTGTATTTCCAGGTGATCATCGCGATCATCATCGGTATCGCGCTTGGTCATTACTACCCGCAGTTCGGCGTGGCGGTAAAGCCGCTGGGTGACGGGTTCATCAAACTGATCAAAATGATCATCGCTCCGATCATCTTCTGCACCGTAGTCAGCGGCATCGCTGGCATGCAAAGCATGAAATCGGTCGGCAAGACCGGTGGTTACGCGCTTCTGTACTTCGAAATCGTTTCGACCATCGCTCTGCTGGTTGGTCTGGTTGTGGTCAACATTGTGCAGCCGGGCAACGGCATGCACATCGACGTTGCCACCCTCGACGCTTCGAAAGTCGCTTCCTATGTCGCGGCGGGCGCTGACCAAAGCGTTGTCGGCTTCCTGCTCAACGTGATCCCGACCACCATCGTCGGCGCGTTCGCCACCGGTGACATCCTGCAAGTGCTGATGTTCTCGGTGATCTTCGGCTTCGCCCTGCATCGCCTGGGTGACTACGGCCGTCCGATCCTCGACTTCATCGATCGCTTCGCCCACGTGATGTTCAACATCATCAACATGATCATGAAGCTCGCGCCAATCGGTGCCTTCGGTGCCATGGCCTTCACCATCGGCGCTTACGGCGTGGGTTCGCTGGTGCAGCTGGGTCAACTGATGATCTGCTTCTACATCACTTGCCTGCTGTTCGTGTTGATCGTGCTTGGCGGTATCGCCCGCATGCACGGTTTCAGCGTGCTGAAGATGATCCGTTACATCCGTGAAGAGCTGCTGATCGTACTCGGCACCTCGTCGTCGGAATCGGTACTGCCACGCATGCTGATCAAGATGGAGCGTCTGGGCGCGAAGAAATCGGTAGTGGGTCTGGTGATCCCGACCGGTTACTCGTTCAACCTCGACGGCACCGCGATCTACCTGACCATGGCTGCGGTGTTCATTGCTCAGGCAACCGACACGCACATGGACATCACGCACCAGATCACTCTGTTGGTGGTGCTGCTGCTGTCCTCCAAAGGCGCAGCCGGTGTGACCGGTTCGGGCTTCATCGTGCTGGCCGCGACTCTGTCGGCGGTAGGTCACTTGCCGGTGGCCGGTCTGGCGCTGATCCTCGGTATCGACCGCTTCATGTCCGAAGCACGCGCACTGACCAACCTGGTGGGCAACGCTGTTGCGACCATCGTGGTTGCCAAGTGGGTGAAAGAGCTGGACACCGACGTGCTGCAATCCGAGCTGGCATCGGGCGGTCGCGGTATCGCTGATACCCGCCCTGAAGATGATCTGGGTGTGGCTGAAGGCCCGGCCCCGAGCAGCGTCAAGTAACACCTTGTAGTAAGGGGCTTAACTGTGGCGAGGGAGCTTGCTCCCGCTGGACTGCGCAGCAGGCCCCGGCTTTTGTATTTAGAACGGGGGGCCGCTACGCGACCCAGCGGGAGCAAGCTCCCTCGCCACAGATGGACTGAAAAACCTGCTTTGGCAGGTTTTTTATTGCCTGCGATTTGAGCGTAACGGTCACACCCGCTGACATATCCGGTGATTGCTGCTTCGGCAATGGCTGCCTAGGCTGAGTGCATCGCCCAAGGAGTTCGCCCATGTCTGCACCGCTGGCCTCACTGAAAATCCTCGATTTCTCCACGCTGTTGCCGGGGCCGTTCGCGTCGCTGTTGCTGGCGGACATGGGCGCCGAGGTGCTGCGTATCGAATCGCCGACGCGCATGGATCTGCTGCGCGTATTACCGCCGCACGATGGCGGGATGTCTGCCAGTCACGCCTATCTCAATCGCAATAAGCGCAGCCTGGCGCTGGATCTCAAGCAGCCCGAAGCGCTCAAGGTGATCAAGCAATTGCTGGCGGATCACGACATCGTCCTGGAACAGTTTCGTCCCGGCGTGATGGAGCGTTTGGGGCTCGGATACGAGGCACTGAAGGCGATCAATCCAAAACTGATCTACGTGTCGATCACCGGTTACGGCCAGACCGGCCCGTACAAGGATCGCGCCGGGCATGACATCAACTATCTCGCCCTCGCCGGGCTCTCCAGCTACACCGGTCGCGCCGACAGCGGGCCGTTGCCGTTGGGTATGCAAGTCGCGGATGTCGCCGGTGGTTCGTTGCACGGGGTGATCGGTTTACTCGCAGCGGTGATTGCGCGTCAGCAAACGGGGCAGGGCACCCATCTGGACGTGAGCATGACCGATTGCGCATTCAGCCTGAATGCCATGGCCGGCGCCGGGTATCTGGCTTGCGGCGAAGAGCCGGGCTGGGAAGACCAGATGCTCAATGGCGGCAGCTTTTACGACTATTACCGTTCGCGGGATGGGCGCTGGATGTCGGTTGGCAGTCTGGAGCCGGCGTTCATGCAGCAGCTGTGTACGGCGCTGGGCCGGCCGGAGTTGGCGGCGCAGGGCTTGTCGCCGAAACCTGAGCAGCAGCGGGCGCTGAAGGAAGCATTGAAGATCGAGTTCGAACGGCATGACTTTGCTGAACTGTGCGAACTGTTTGCCGGGATCGATGCGTGTGTCGAACCGGTGTTGAATTTGAGTGAGGCGGTGCGGCATCCGCAGTTGCAGGCGCGCGAACTAGTGACGCAGGTGCCGCGCGGGGATGGCACGACGCAGGCGCAGATGGCGTGTCCGTTGAAGTTTTCCGAGGATTTACCGGCGCCACGGCATGTCGGGGCGGTGTTAGGGCAGCATACGGATGAGGTGTTGGGGGCGTTGGGGTTTAGTCCTGAGCGGATTGCAGAATTGCGCTATGCCAAAGTCGTTCTTTAGTGCCTCTACCGGCCCTTTCGCGAGCAAGCCCGCTCCCACTTTTAAATGCGTTCCCCTGTGGGAGCGGGCTTGCTCGCGAAGAGGCCAGTCGCTGCAACACAAATCTGACTATTCCACCCGCATCTCACCACTAAACACCAACGTATTCCGGCAGCTACGACACAAATACCGCCGCCCCTGCCGCACCAGGCTATGCCGCTGCGCCGAGAACGGAAAATCACTGTCCACGCACGGGCATTTGTAGATATAGCGGGTAACGCTGCGACGTTTAATGGCGTAGGTATGGCAGCGATCCGGCGGCAGTTCGTAAACCCCGCGCATGATCAATTGCCATTCCTCGCCGTGCGGCTGAATGCGGTCGCCAAACAACTGATGGGCGATCAGGTGCGCAACTTCGTGGGCCACGGTTTGTTTGAGGAAATGTTCAGTGTTTTCCCGGTACAGCTGCGGATTGAAGCGCAGCAGGTTCTCGTGCAAATGCGCGACACCGGCTTTTTGCCCGCGCAGCTTGAGACTGACGACAGGGCGTTGGAAGTGACGTTTGAAAAAGGATTCAGCGAGTTGGTAACAGTCTTCGACGCGGGTATTGAGTTGCTCGGGCATGCTTGATGGATCTCCAGAGACGTCGAGTATGCCGCAACCCTGGGGACTTGCGAATCGTCGAGCTGCCGAATGGTCATCCGGCAAACGACAAGGCCGCCTCGCGGCGGCCTTTATGAACAAGACGTTTGCTAGTTGGTGTAGACAGGCCCTACGCCCAGCCCCCAGACGATCACGGTAAACGCCATGATGGCGACCAGCACCACAAGACCCACCGCCAGCACTGAGCTTGAGAACAGGAAACCTTCGTCCGACGGAATATTCATGAACGTCGGCAGCCCCACGTACAACAGATAAACCGTGTAACAGATGGCCGCCGTGCCGACGATCATCCCCAGCCACATATGCGGATACAGCGCCGCCAGTCCGCCGACAAACAACGGTGTTGCGGTGTAAGTGGCGAATGCGACACAACGGGCCAGACTCGGGTTGGCGTCGTATGTACGCGCCATCCAGTGCACGAAAGCGCCCATGACCGCGACGCCGCCAAGCATCGCCAGGTACGACATGACGGTCATCCAGATCGCGCTTTCGACCGTGAGCATCACCGGTGCGCGGTTGCCGATCACCCAGCCGACCTGAGTGGTGCCGATAAACGCCGAAATGGCGGGGATCGCCGCCAGAATCAGCGTGTGTGTCAGGTACATGTGGCTGATGCTTTCCTCTTGGTCGCCACGGATTTCCTTCCATTCCTGATCGGGGTGGGTAAAAAGTCCCACTACGTGATGGATCATGCCAGTCACTCCTCTTGTTATTGCCATCGCCCCCCAACGGAGCGCCTACGGGCCAATGAGGCCGAGCAAAGTCAGGTCATGGATGTGTGCGACCTTATGTCGCAGTATAGAAAGGACTTAACCGCACAGGTATTAGGGGCTTAGAGCAAATCGCGCTGTAAACACGGGGCTTAATCGCCTTGGGGTCTTGCTGGTAAGGCATTTTTGATGCTTGAAACACTTTTGTGGCGAGGGGATTTATCCCCGTTCGGCTGCGCAGCAGTCGCCAAGCCATTCACCGCGCAGTGTCAGGCAATACGAGTTCTCAGGTTTTGGGGCTGCTTCGCAACCCAACGGGGATAAATCCCCTCGCCACAGATGCTTCGCCCACGCGAGGTTTTTGCGTAAAATGCCGGCTTTTCGTCACACCTCACGGATTTCGCGTCATGGGCACTCTTACGGTCAACCAGAACAAACTGCAAAAGCGCCTGCGCCGCCTGGCCGGCGAAGCGGTTGCTGACTTCAACATGATTGAAGACGGCGACAAGGTCATGGTCTGCCTGTCCGGGGGCAAGGACAGTTACACCATGCTCGACGTGCTGCTGCACCTGCAGAAGGTTGCACCGATCAAGTTTGAGATCGTCGCGGTGAACATGGATCAAAAGCAGCCGGGCTTCCCCGAACACGTGCTGCCGGCCTATCTGAGAGAACTGGGCGTCGAGTACCACATCGTCGAGAAAGACACCTACTCGGTGGTCAAGGAACTGATCCCGGAAGGCAAGACCACCTGCTCGCTGTGCTCACGTCTGCGTCGCGGCACGCTGTACACCTTTGCTGACGAAATCGGCGCGACAAAAATGGCCCTCGGTCATCACCGCGACGACATCGTCGAGACGTTCTTCCTCAACATGTTCTTCAACGGTTCGTTGAAAGCCATGCCACCGAAGCTGCGCGCCGACGACGGCCGCAACGTGGTGATCCGTCCGCTGGCGTACTGCAACGAAAAAGACATTCAGGCCTATTCGGACCTCAAAGAATTCCCGATCATCCCGTGCAACCTCTGCGGTTCGCAGGAAAACCTGCAGCGTCAGGTGGTCAAGGAAATGCTCCTGGACTGGGAACGCAAGACACCCGGTCGAACGGAAAGCATCTTCCGCAGTCTGCAGAATGTCATCCCGTCGCAACTGGCCGACCGCAACCTGTTCGACTTCACCAGCCTGAAGATCGACGAGACTGCGGCTTCGCGCTTCGTGAACGTCGTCAATCTGTAAACCCCATTTCTGTGGGGCCACACTTTTGTGGCGAGGGGATTTATCCCCGTTGGAGCGCGAAGCGCACCCAGAATAGTCTGGGGCTGCTGCGCAGCCCATCGGGGATAAATCCCCTCACCACAGGGCCCCGCATTAGTTTCTTTATTCAATTCACCAGGAGAGGGCATGCGCGATTACAAGTGGCTGCACGAATACTGTCTGAACCGCTTCGGTTCGGCGGCTGAACTGGAAGCCCATCTGCCCGTTCCCAAGACTCCCGCACAACTGCGCAAAATCAGCGACGACCGCTACCTTTCGACCATGGCCCTGCGCGTGTTCCGTGCCGGCCTCAAGCACAGTCTGGTCGACGCCAAGTGGCCGGCCTTCGAGGAAGTGTTCTTCAAGTTCGATCCGGAAAAAGTCGTGCTGATGAGCGCCGAACACCTCGAGCGCCTGATGCAGGATGCGCGGATCATTCGCCACCTCGGCAAGCTGAAAAGCGTGCCGCGCAATGCGCAGTTCATTCTGGATGTCGAGAAGGACAAGGGCAGTTTCGGCGCACTGATCGCCGACTGGCCGGTGACCGATATTGTCGGATTGTGGACGTACCTGAAAAAGCACGGCCATCAACTCGGCGGGCTGTCAGCGCCACGGTTTTTGCGCATGGTCGGCAAGGATACTTTTGTGCCGAGCTACGACGTGGTTGCGGCGCTCAATGCGCAGAAGATCGTCGACAAGGTGCCGACCAGCCAGCGTGATCTGGCGATTGTGCAGAATGTCTTCAATCAGTGGCATGAAGAGAGTGGCGGACGGCCGATGAGCCAGATTTCGATGATGCTTGCTTATACCGTTAACCATTGAGACTGCGTTGCCCCATTCGCGAGCAAGCCCGCTCCCACATTTTGGAATGCGCTTCCCTGTGGGAGCGGGCTTGCTCGCGAAGGCGTCAGCTCAGGCGACGCTGATCTCGCCTTCACCCGCCAACTTGCGATTCAACTGATACCGCCACCGCACATACAACAGCGCCGAGCAAAACACCGCCAGGCTCGCGACCATCTCCAGCACACCAAACAACTGCCGGTTCGGATCATACGCCGCCAGTGCGCCTTTGATGAAATACAGATTCACCACAAAACACATCCACGAATGACCACGGGCGCTGCCCATGATCATCGCCGGGGCGAGAACCAGCCACGGGATCAGCTCGACCAGCAGAATTACCCACGGCCGCGCGCCGTGCAGATCGGCGAAGATCAGATAGTACGCAGCGAGCAACCCGGCCAAGGCAAAAAAGCTCAGCAGACTGACCACCCGCATCGCTTTCACGCGCGGCTCAAGCCACTCGACCGAGGGCAGGATTTTCGGCTTCTTCGCCACCGTCAGCCCTCCAGTTTCTGCGCAGTCTTGGCCAGACGATGGCCGAGCGCACGGCACAGCGCGACTTCGTGCTGATCCAGACCCTTTTTGCCGTCCGCCCCAGCGTGATGGCTGGCGCCGTAAGGCGTGCCGCCGCCCTGGGTTTCCAGCAGTGCCGATTCGCTGTACGGCAGACCGGTGATGAGCATGCCGTGGTGCAGCAGTGGCAGCATCATCGACAGCAGCGTGGTTTCTTGACCGCCGTGCAAACTGGCGGTGGAGGTGAACACGCCGGCCGGTTTGCCAACCAGAGCACCGGTCAGCCACAGATTGCTGGTGCCATCGAGGAAGTATTTCAGCGGCGCGGCCATGTTGCCGAAACGCGTCGGGCTACCGAGGGCCAGGCCGGCGCAGTTTTTCAGATCATCCAGCGTGGCGTAGAGCGCGCCTTCGTCCGGAATGCTCGGTGCAACGGCTTCGCACTCGGTGGAGATCGCCGGCACGGTACGCAAACGCGCTTCGAGGCCAGCCTGCTCGACACCGCGAGCAATCTGCCGCGCCATCTCGTTGGTCGAGCCATTGCGGCTGTAATACAACACCAGAATGTACGGCGCGCTCACGGCAGCAACTCCAGCATATTTTCCGGCGGACGACCGATCACGGCTTTGTCGCCGACTTCAAGAATCGGACGCTCCATCAGTTTCGGATGCTGGGCGATGGCGTCGATCAATTGCGCTTCGCTGAGGCTTTCATCCGCCAGTTGAAGCATTTTGTATTCATCTTCCCCGGTACGCAGCAACTGGCGTGCGCTGATCCCGAGCTTGCCGAGCAGGGCCTTGATTTGCGCCGCATTCAGCGGGGTTTCGAGGTAACGCACGACGTTTGGGCTCAGGCCGCGGGCTTCGATAAGTTCCAGCGCGCCGCGGGATTTCGAGCAGCGCGGATTGTGATAAAGCGTCAGATCGGTCATGGCGGGTCGCTTCTGGCGTAAAGTGGCGGCTATTCTAACTGTGCAGCGCGCAATCCAGAACCGTCAGAGGCGATGGGTCGCAGGCGCGTTTAAATTTTCACAAGGAACATGACATGACACGGCGATTGGCAGCGGCATTGACGATTATCGGGGCGTTGATGCTGGGGGGCTGCGGTAACGACTACGGCATCGACCAGAACGGGCAGAAAGTCGCGTCCGAGCGTCTGGACAAACAATGGGTTGTGCTCAACTACTGGGCCGAATGGTGCGGGCCGTGCCGAACGGAGATTCCGGAACTCAATCATCTGGCTGACGAGCTAAAGGGCAAGAACGTCGGCGTGTTCGGGGTTAACTTCGACAACGTGCAGGGCGCGGAGCTGAAAGAGGCCAGTGAAAAACTCGGTATCAAGTTCACCGTGCTGGCGCAGGATCCGGCGGAGTTGTTTGACGTGCCGCGCAGTGAAGCGCTGCCGGTGACGTACATCATCGACAACAAGGGCAAGGTGCGTGAACAGCTGATGGGCGAGCAGACGGCGGCGGGGGTGATGGCGAAGCTGGAGGCTCTGCAGGCTACCAAATAGGTTGTTGCCGGTCAGGCTCGTTCCCACGCCGGAGTGTGGGAACGATCAAAAGATCGCAGCCTTCGGCAGCTCCTACAGGGGGTACGCGGATTCATGTAGGAGCTGCCGAAGGCTGCGATCTTTTTTGCGGCTGAACAATCAACCCTCTTCCAGCCACCAACGCAAAGGCTTGCCTTCAGCCGGCCAGAAGCGCATCTGCTCGATTGGCGAGATGTCCCAGCGCTCGACATGCTCCAGCGCCTCGAGGAAGCGTTGCTCCTGCTCCATCAACGCCGGCGCGCACAGTTTGCGGGTCTTGCCGATTTTGCCGAAGCTCAGCTTGTCGCCTTCCAGCGTGTACGGCGCGAACCAATGGTTGCAGCCGCCGTTGCCGTAAGCGCGACCATCCTCGCCGAGGGTCACGGTCAGATGGCTGTAATCCATCAATGGCCGTTCACCGATCCACTCCAGAATGTAGCTGCGGTTTTGTTGCAGTTGCACAGGCTCAGCCGCACAACCCACCAGACCAACACCGACCAACGCGGTCAGGGCAAAGCGTTTCATCACGCAGGCTCCTGGCATTTCGGGCACAGGTGCTTGTCGCCAACGGCTTTCCAGCCCAGCTCGGCAATCCGCGCGGTGGCGGCCGGTTTCTCTGCGGTTTTGCCCAGCTTGGCGTCCACGGCGAATTCAAAGCTCAGCTCTTTGGCGCAGCTGTCGCAGCTGACTTGCCAGGTGTGGATCGCCAGTTCGCCGAACACCGGGCCGGTGGTCATCGCAGTCCATTGGCCCGGCGGATTGATCAGGTGGCGGACGGTTTCGACGGTCAGGCGCATGGACAAATCCTTGCTGCCTTTGAGAGTGACCAACAGCGCGTCACCGATGCGGATCGAACCACCGTTGCCGGTGACCTGATAGCGGCCCGGAACGAGGGCGCGGCATTCGGTGAGGGTGTGTTGCGGGTTCATCAGCGTGTAGCGGAAATCGTGTTCGACCATGGGTCCTCCAAATATGCGCGACATGCTAGCACGGGCTCGATTGCAGGATGATGCGCGCGTGCGACCTTCGATCCGGTTCAAATCGACCCGCACCCATGGCAAACTGCCGCCCTCGACTCTGAAGGAACGGAACATGGCGCTGATCGAATGTTATGAATGCAAGCGGAACATCAGTTCCGAAGCCTTGGTGTGCATTCATTGCGGGGCCCCGATGGCCGAGCAAGCGGCGCATGTGCAAGCGCAGGCCGCCGCTGCCCCCACGAAGGCCTCGACGATTTCTTTCGGCAGTCTGCCGCGCAACAAGGCTGTGCCGGAGGCCGTTGTCCCGCCCGCCGCTGAACCGCTACCGAAAGTGATGCCCGCCGCAGCAGGGCGCCGTCGTCGTCAGCAAGCGGCGCAACCGGTTCCACCTCAGATCAATGTCGATGGCAGCCGCCCGGTCGAAGGCTGGCTGAAGATCATGATCTTCCTGCTGCCGATGGTGTTTGTCTGGTTCCTGCTGCGCAACGGGCATTCGGCGAAACAACGGCTGTTCGGCTTCGGCTGGCTGGCCTTGCTGATTCTGGCGTCGTCGCTGTCGCCGAAATAACGGTCAGCCCTCGACCTGGTTCTGCGGCGCACCCGCCGCCCAGGTCGCGATGTTGTGCAGCGTGGTTGCCGCGATCGCGCCCAGTGCCTCGCGCGTGAGAAACGCCTGATGCGCGGTGATGATCACGTTAGGAAAGGTCAGCAATCGCGCCAGCACATCGTCCTGCAACGGCAAGTCCGAACGATCCTCGAAAAATAGCTGTGCTTCTTCTTCGTAGACATCCAGCCCCAGATAACCGAGTTGCCCATCCTTCAGTGCGTCGATCAGCGCTGGCGTGTCGACCAATCCGCCGCGCCCGGTGTTGATCAGCATCGCGCCGGCCTGCATGTGCGCCAGTGAATCGCGGTTGATCAGGTGTTTGCTCTGCTCATTGAGCGGGCAGTGCAGGCTGATGATTCGCGACTGCGCGAGCAGCTCCGGCAAGCTCAGATAACGCGCGCCCAAAGCGACAACGTCCGGGTTTGGATACGGGTCGTAAGCGAGCAACTTGCAGCCGAAACCGTGCATGATTTTCGCGAAGGTCGCACCGATCTGCCCGGTGCCGACGATGCCCACCGTTTTGCCGACCAGATCAAACCCGGTCAGACCGTGCAGGGTGAAGTCGCCTTCGCGGGTGCGGTTGTAGGCGCGGTGCAGGCGACGGTTGAGGGCGAGAATCAATGCCACCGCGTGTTCAGCGACAGCATGCGGCGAATACGCGGGAACACGCACGACCGCCAGTCCTAAACGCTTGGCGGCAGGCAGATCGACATGGTTGTAACCCGCCGAACGCAAGGCAATCAGCCGTGTGCCGCCAGCGGCGAGACGTTCCAGCACCGGCGCGCTGAGGTCGTCATTGATAAAGGCGCAAACCACTTCGTGCTGATCGGCGAGGGCCGCTGTGTCGAGGCTGAGCCGGGCCGGTTGAAAATGCAGTTCGAGATTCGCCGGGCAGTCGGCGGCGAGGAAGCTGTCGCGGTCGTAGGTCTGGCTGCTGAAAACGATCGTGCGCATGAAATCCTCCTGGAGCATCGACGCGGGTTGAGACACCCGCGAGCACTTTAGCGGCAACAGCGGTAAGCGGTGTTGCGCTGGGTCAGGCGCTGATCTTCGCTTGCGTGGCCAGGCGATTGATCGAGCGTTCCAGTTCATCCAGCGCTGCCGAGGCCTTGGGGTCATCCTGCTTGAGCAGGGTTTCGCTGCGCTGGCAGGCCGCGCGCAATTGCGGCACGCCGCAGTAACGGGTGGCGCCGTGCAAGCGATGCACGCGCTCGAGCAAAGCGTTTTGATCGTGGCTGTCGCGGGCCGTGCAAATCGCTTCGCGGTCGGCTTCAAGCGAGGCCAGCAGCATCGCCAGCATGTCCGCCGCCAGATCGGCTTTGCCGGCGGCCAGGCGCAAACCTTCGTCGTGATCGAGCACCGGCAATTCATGGTTGAGTGCAGCGCTGTCGCTGAGTCGATCCGGCGCCTGATTGCGCAAGGCCAGACCGGTCCACTTCAACACCACCTGCGCCAGTTGCCGCTCGCTGATCGGTTTGGTCAGGTAATCGTCCATGCCGCTTTGCAGCAGCGCGCGTTTTTCGTTGGCCATCGCGTGGGCGGTGAGGGCGACGATTGGCAGCGGCGTGCAATGCCGCTCGCTTTCCCACTGGCGAATGGTTTCGGTGCTCTGGCGCCCGTCCATGCCGGGCATCTGCACGTCCATCAGCACCAGATCGAAGGATTCCGTTTGCACGGCTTTGACAGCGGCGTAACCGCTTTCGACCGCGAGCACTTTGGCGCCCATGTCTTCGAGCAAGGTCTGCACCAGCAACAGGTTTGCCGGGTTGTCGTCGACGCACAGCACACGCGGCGCACGACTCGACAACGGTTCGCCCGGTTCGCTGCGCATCTGGCGCGGATTGACCAGATCGGACAGGGCGCGACGCAACTTGCGCGTACACGCCGGTTTCGCCTGCAACTGGCTGTGCGGGTTGGGCACCGACAGATGGAACAGCGTCTGTTCGGTGGTCGGGCACAGCACCAGCACTTTGCAACCGAGGTGTTCGAGATCCCAGATGTGCTGGTTCAAACGCTCCGGCAGCATGTCATTGCTGGTGATGCCGATGACCGCCAGATCAATCGCCTGATCGGTCTGATGCGCGCCGGTGACGCCATTGGTCAAGGTTTCGAGGGTATTGAACGGCGTGACGTCGAGGCCGCAATCTTCCAGTTGATGCTGCAAGGCCTGACGCGCCAGTTCATGATTTTCCAGCACCGCCACGCGACGCCCGAGAAGCGGCGCGGCGGGCAGGTCTTCGGCGTCGTCGCGGGTTTTTGGCAGGCTCAGGCTGATCCAGAATTCCGAGCCTTCGCCCGGCGTGCTGTCGACACCGATCTCGCCGCCCATCTGCTCGATCAAACGTTTGGAAATCACCAGCCCCAACCCGGTGCCGCCGGGCTGGCGCGACAACGAATTGTCGGCCTGACTGAACGCTTGAAACAGTGCGCGCACGTCCTGATTCGACAGGCCGATGCCGGTGTCCTGAATGCTGATGCGCAGTTGCACGCTATCTTCGTGCTCTTCTTCGAGCATGGCGCGGGCGACGATGGTGCCTTCGCGGGTGAACTTGATCGCGTTGCTGACCAGATTGGTGAGGATCTGCTTGAGGCGCAGCGGATCGCCGACCAGCGACAGCGGCGTGTCGCGATACACCAGACTGACCAGCTCCAATTGCTTGGCGTGCGCGGCGGGGGCGAGGATGGTCAGGGTGTCCTGCAACAGGTCGCGCAGGTTGAATGGAATATGGTCGAGCACCAGTTTGCCGGCCTCGATTTTCGAGAAGTCGAGGATCTCGTTGATGATGCCCAGCAGGCTATCGGCGGATTTTTCGATGGTGCCCAGATAGTCGAGCTGACGCGGGGTCAGTTCGCTTTTCTGCAACAGATGCGTGAAGCCGAGAATGCCGTTGAGTGGCGTGCGGATCTCATGACTCATGTTGGCGAGGAATTCGGATTTGATCCGGCTCGCCTCCAGCGCTTCTTTGCGCGCCAGATCCAGTTCGATGTTCTGGATCTCGATGGTTTCCAGATTCTGGCGCACGTCTTCGGTGGCCTGATCGACGCTGTGCTGCAACTCTTCGCGGGCGTTCTGCAGGGTGCCGGCCATGCGATTGATGCCGGAAGCGAGTTCATCCAGTTCCTGACTGCCGAGCGGCGGCAGGCGGGTTTCCAGATGACCGTCCTTGAGTTGCGCGACGGCCTGTTTGATCTGGCCCAGCGGACGGTTGATGGTGCGGCCCATGCGCAACGCGAGCAGCGCGGCACCGGCCAGACCGGCGACTATTAATAGAAGGCTGGCAAACAGACTGCGATAACCGCGTAGCAACATGCCGTTGTGCGACAGCTCCAGTTCGACCCAGCCGAGCAGGCGATCGGACTCTGCCGGGATCAGTTCGCCGGCGAGGTTGCGGTGCTTACCGAACACCGGCATCAGGTAACGCGTCGCGTCATTGCCGCTGCGTCGTTGCAGTTGCGCGCTGTCGCCGCTCGGCGCCTGATTGAGCATGGTCGGGCCGGCGTGGGCCAGCGGCGAGCGATCCGGCGCAAGGAAGGTCACCGCGCGCACGTCGGGTTGTTCAAGGGATTGCGTGGCGATGCGCTCGAGCAACTCATTGTTGCCGTGGCCCATGGCGGGCGCGACCAGCGGGGCCAGTTGTTCGGCGATCATTTCGCCGCGCTGCATCAATTGGCTCTGCAAGTCGGACTGCTGCATCCAGGTGAAATAGCCACCCAGCACCAGCGCCATCAGGCTGGTCGGCAACAAGGTCAGCAACAACACGCGACCTTTGATTCCCAGTTTCTTGAGCACGCCTATCTCCTGCATCCCGCTGATCTGTTGACTCATGCGTGCATCCGGCACGCGACATTGGCGCAGTGTAGCGATTTGCTTGCGGGCAATCTCCGGAAAAATGGTGTCGCCATCGGTCAGCGCATAGGTGCTCGTTTGTCCGAAGGGCTAACCATCAGTTGCCCGATGCCCGGCAATCTTGAATAATCGCCCTCAACTGAGAATGACTTGCAGATACTCATGACTCCTGTTTCCGTTGGCCAGCCACGCATACTTTCCATCGAAGACGATCCGGTACTCGGCGCCTATGTTCACGAACATCTGGGCCGCAGCGGCTTTCAGGTGACCTGGTGCCAGAACGGTCAGGAGGGCTTGAACATTGCCAAGCGCCAGCCGTTCGACGTGGTGCTGATGGATATTCTGCTGCCGGGCATGGACGGTTTGAACGTGCTGACGCAATTGCGTCAGAGCCATTCGACGCCGGTGCTGCTGATGTCTGCCCTGGGTGCCGAGGCCGATCGCATCAGCGGTTTTCGTCTCGGCGCTGATGATTATCTGCCCAAGCCGTTCAGCATGGCCGAGCTGCATGTGCGCATCGAAGCGATCCTGCGCCGGGTCGCGCTGGATCGACGTCCGGCGGCGAGTGCGCCTGCCGCGACGATTAGCGCGCTGCATTTTGACGATGAACAGTGCGACGTGTTTTTCCGCGATCAACCTGCCGGGCTGACCCGCAGCGAATTCCGTCTGCTGGAAACCCTCAACCGCAACGATGAAGAAGTGCTGAGCAAAGCCTTCCTTTATCAGCACGTTTTGCAACGCGGCTACGCGGCCCACGATCGCAGCCTCGATATGCACATTAGCCAGATCCGCCGCAAACTCAAAGCCATCGGTTACACCGAGCGGGAAGTGCGCACGGTGTGGGGCAAGGGCTATGTACTGAGCGGTGCCGATGAAACTGTCTGAACTGCCGGGCCGCCATTCGCTGTTCTGGAAACTCGCCTGTCTGCTGGTCGCCTTCTGTCTGCTGATGATCTGGCTGAGCTGGTCGTGGGGCCGCTATATGGAGGAGCGCAATCAGTTTCTCTCCGATGAGGCGCGCGGCACGCTGGCGCGGTATGCCGGGGAGGCCGAACGTGCCTGGCAGCGCGGTGGTCGCAGCGGTATTGATGACTGGTTACAGAGCATGGAATTGCGCGAGGCCAGTTGGGTCGGCGTGATCGGCGGCAATTTGCAGTCGCTGAGCAACGATCCGCTGAACGATCAGGAAACCCAGCACCTGACCTTTTTGCGCGGCCTCGACTGGCCGATTCACAAACAGGGGCGGCCGTGGCTGCGCATTCCATTTCCCAAAGACCCGGCCGCCGGCAGTCTGGTAATCGAATTGCCCGAGCGTTTTCTGCCGGGCAAATATCGGGTGTTCTGGCGGGTGATCACCAACGGCGTGATTCCGGGACTGTTCACTTTGCTGTTGTGTGTCGGGTTGTATCGCTTGCTGGTGGTGCCGCTGAATAATTTGCGCGAACAGGCCAACGCCTGGCGTGCCGATCAATTGAATGTGCGGTTGTCGAGCGGGATTACCCAGCGCCCGGATGAACTCGGTGAACTGGCGAGAGCGTTTGATTCGATGTCCGAGCGCCTGCAATCGACCGTCGCCCTGCAACAGCAATTGCTCCGCGACCTGTCCCACGAATTGCGCACGCCGCTAAGCCGCCTGCGCGTGGCCAGCGAAAGTGAGCAAGGTCTGCCGCAATTGCGCGATCGCATCGGGCGTGAAGTCGACGGCATGCAGCGGCTGGTCGAAGACACCTTGCAACTGGCTTGGCTCGACACCGACCGCACGCCACTGCCCGACGAGGCAATCCAGATTCAGGCGCTGTGGGAAATGCTTACCGACAACGCCTGTTACGAAAGCGGCTGGCCGAGCCTGCAATTGCAGTGTTCGGTCGAGGCATCGTGCTGGGTGCGCGGCAATCTCAACACGCTGGCGCAGGCGCTGGAGAACATTTTGCGCAACGCGATTCGGCATTCGCCGGAAGGCGGGATCGTCCGGCTCGATGGGCGGCGTGATGGCGATTACTGGCATTTGTGGCTGGAGGATCAGGGCGGTGGTGTGGCTGACGCGGATCTGCAGCGAATCTTTCTGCCGTTTACCCGACTGGATGGCTCGCGGCCCGGCGACGGTGGGTTTGGTTTGGGGCTGAGCATTGCGCGCAATGCGGTGCAGCGTCAGGGGGGGAGTATTTGGGCGGAGAATGGCGGGGCGGGGTTGCGGTTGAATTTGCGCTTGATGGCGGATGATTGCAGTGCGCCGACTGACGCCATCGCGAGCAGGCTCACTCCTACATTGGATTTGCGTTCACCGCAAATCGTCTGAACAGCATCGATCCCCTGTAGGAGTGAGCCTGCTCGCGATGAGGCCCTTCGATTCAGTATTCACCTTAAAAGTCTCACCAGTGGTGAGACAAATGCTGCTTATTCCCATAAACCATAAGCACCGCACTTTGCGTGATATGGCCTGCGCGGGTTTGCCGGTATGATAGGCGCCCCCGCACGTCTGGATTGCGAATACGCCATGACCTTGCAGTACCCAACCATCGCCGATTGCGTCGGCAACACTCCGCTGGTGCGTTTGCAGCGCCTGCCCGGTGCCACCAGCAACACCCTATTGCTCAAGCTCGAAGGGAATAACCCGGCGGGTTCGGTCAAGGACCGTCCGGCGTTGTCGATGATCACTCGCGCCGAGTTGCGTGGGCAGATCCACGCCGGCGATACGCTGATTGAAGCGACTTCGGGTAATACCGGCATTGCGCTGGCCATGGCCGCCGCGATCAAGGGTTACAAGATGATCCTGATCATGCCGGACAATTCCAGCGCCGAGCGTAAAGCGGCGATGACCGCTTACGGTGCCGAGCTGATTCTGGTCAGTCAGGAAGAAGGCATGGAAGGCGCGCGCGATCTCGCGCAGCGTATGGAAGCCGAAGGCCGTGGCAAGGTGCTCGATCAGTTCGCCAATGGCGACAATCCTGAGGCGCACTACACCACCACCGGCCCGGAAATCTGGCGTCAGACCCAGGGCACCATCACCCACTTCGTCAGTTCGATGGGCACCACCGGCACCATCATGGGCGTTTCGCGCTACTTGAAAGAGCAGAGCGACAACGTGCAGATCGTCGGTTTGCAGCCGATGGAAGGCTCGGCCATTCCCGGTATCCGCCGCTGGCCGCAGGAATACCTGCCGAAGATTTATCAGGCCGATCGCGTTGATCGCATCGTCGACATGGCGCAAAGCGAAGCCGAGGACGTCACCCGTCGTCTGGCCCGTGAAGAAGGCATCTTCTGCGGCGTGTCCTCGGGCGGTGCGGTGGCAGCGATGCTGCGCCTGTCCAAAGAAGTTGAAAACGCGGTGATCGTCGCGATCATCTGCGACCGTGGCGACCGTTACCTGTCGACCGGCATTTTCGACGCGCCCAACTGATGGCCAAGCACGAGAGAGGCCTGCGCTTCCAGCCCACCGGTGGCAGCAAGGCTGCGCAAATCCCGACCGGCAAGAAGCAGCGCTTGAGCATTGAGCGCCTGGCCAATGACGGTCGCGGCATCGCGTTTTTCGAAGGCAAAACCTGGTTCGTCCTCGGCGCCCTTGCCGGTGAAGAGGTCGAAGCGCGGGTGCTCGGCGCCCACGGCAAAGTGGTCGAGGCGCGTACCGAGCGCGTGTTCACCGCCAGCGAACTGCGTCGCCCGGCGCCGTGTCAGCATGCCGGTCGTTGTGGCGGTTGCAGCGTTCAGCATTTGCCCCACAGCGAACAGCTTGCCCTGAAACAGCGCATGCTCGCCGAGCAATTGTCGCGCGTTGCCGGTGTCGAACCTGAAGAGTGGGCAGCGCCGCTGACCGGCCCGGAATTCGGCTATCGCCGTCGTGCCCGGATCGCGGTGCGCTGGGACATGAAAGCGAAGAAACTCGAAGTGGGCTTCCGCGCGGCTGGCAGTCAGGACATCGTCGCGATCAGCGAATGCCCGGTGCTGGTACAGCCCTTGCAACTGATCATGACCCGTTTGCCGGAGATGCTCCGTCGCTTGAGCAAGCCGCAAGCGTTGGGTCACGTCGAGTTGTTCAGCGGTTCGTCGCTGGCGGTATTGCTGCGGCACATGGCGCCGTTGTCCGAAGCGGATCTGAGCATCCTCAAGGACTTCTGCCAATTCCATGAAGCGCAACTGTGGCTGCATGGCGAAGGCGAACCACAGCCGGTCGATGCCACGCAGTCGCTGGGCTATCGCTTGGAGCAGTGGGATTTGAACCTGGTGTACCGGCCGGGCGACTTTATTCAGGTCAACGCTGGCGTCAACGAAGCGATGGTCGCGCAGGCGCTGGACTGGTTGAAGCCAGGCAGCGATGAGCGCGTGCTGGATCTGTTCTGCGGCCTCGGCAACTTTGCCTTGCCGCTGGCCAAATCCGTACGTGAAGTGGTGGCGGTCGAAGGCGTGCAGACCATGGTTGATCGCGCCGCAGCCAACGCTGCTAGTAACAATTTGCATAACACAAAGTTTTTTCAAGCCGATTTATCCCAGCCTTTGAGCCATGCTCAGTGGATCGGAAACGGTTTTTCTGCGGTACTCTTGGATCCACCGCGTGACGGTGCTTTCGAGGTGGTACGCAAGCTTGCGACCCTGGGCGCGAAGCGGTTGGTGTATGTGTCGTGCAACCCGGCAACGCTGGCGCGCGACACGGTCGAATTGATCAAGCAGGGCTACCGGTTAAAACGTGCCGGGATTCTCGATATGTTTCCTCAGACGGCACATGTCGAGGCCATGGCGTTATTTGAAGCGAGCCAGGATGGCTCGTCTGAATCCGCCTGACCTGTCCGCGCAGCGCTCGCGTCAGCCCCGCGAGCGCAAACGGGCAGTAGAGGTCAGCGATTTGACGCATTGAATCTGCGTCGTAGGGAAGGTAAAGCAAGATGGTACAGGTGAGAGCACACCAGCCGATCAACACTGACGGCAGTATCAATCTCGAGGCTTGGCTCGATCACGCGGTCAGTGTCGATCTGGCACTGGATCGCGAAGCCTTGAAAGAAGCCTGCGAGTTCGCTCGCGAGGCCGAACAACAGTCCAATGCCAAGAAGAATCTGTGGGCCGAAGGCTCCGGCAGTTTCAGCACGGGACTTGAGATCGCCGAGATTCTCGCCGACCTCAAACTCGATCAGGATTCGCTGGTCGCTGCGGTGCTGTATCGCGGCGTGCGCGAAGGCCAGATCGAACTCGCGGCCATCAGCCAGCGCTTCGGCCCGGTGGTGGCCAAACTGATCGACGGCGTGCAGCGCATGGCTGCGATCAGCGCCAGCCTCAGTCCGCGTCAGTCGATGGTGATGGGCACGCAAGGGCAGGTGGAAAACCTGCGCAAGATGCTCGTGGCGATGGTCGACGATGTGCGCGTCGCGCTGATCAAACTGGCCGAACGTACCTGCGCGATTCGTGCGGTGAAAACCGCCGACGATGAAAAGCGTAACCGCGTCGCCCGCGAAGTGTTCGACATCTATGCGCCGCTCGCGCACCGCCTCGGCATCGGTCATATCAAATGGGAACTGGAGGACTTGTCCTTCCGTTACCTCGAGCCGGATCAATACAAACAGATCGCCAAGTTGCTCCACGAGCGACGGCTTGATCGCGAGCGTTTCATCGCCGACGTGATGACCCAGCTCAAGGACGAATTGCAGGCCACCGGCGTTGACGCCGACATCAGCGGCCGGGCCAAACACATCTATTCGATCTGGCGCAAAATGCAGCGCAAGGGTCTGGAATTCAGCCAGATCTACGACGTGCGTGCCGTACGTGTGCTGGTGCCGGAAATGCGCGACTGCTACACCGCGCTCGGCATCGTCCACACCTTGTGGCGGCACATCCCGAAAGAATTCGACGACTACATCGCCAACCCGAAAGAGAACGGCTACCGCTCGCTGCACACGGCGGTGATCGGCCCTGAGGGTAAAGTGCTTGAGGTGCAGATTCGTACGCACTCGATGCACGAAGAGGCCGAACTCGGCGTCTGCGCGCACTGGCGCTACAAAGGTACCGACGTCAAATCCGGTTCGAATCACTACGAAGAGAAAATCTCCTGGCTGCGTCAGGTGCTCGAGTGGCACGAAGAGCTGGGCGATATCGGTGGTCTGGCCGAACAGTTGCGCGTCGATATCGAACCGGATCGGGTGTACATCTTCACCCCCGACGGTCACGCCATCGACTTGCCGAAAGGCGCGACGCCGCTGGACTTCGCTTACCGCGTGCACACCGAGATCGGTCACAACTGCCGTGGCGCGAAGATCAACGGGCGTATCGTCCCGCTCAACTACAGCCTGCAGACCGGTGAACAGGTCGAGATCATCACCAGCAAGCACGGCACGCCGAGCCGCGACTGGCTGAACTCGAACCTCGGTTACGTCACCACCTCGCGGGCGCGGGCGAAGATTGTTCACTGGTTTAAATTGCAGGCGCGTGATCAGAACGTCGCCGCCGGTAAAACCCTGATCGAACGCGAACTGGCGCGCCTCGGTCTGCCAGCGGTGGACTTCGACAAGCTGGCCGACAAGGCCAACATGAAAACCGCCGAAGACATGTTCGCCGCCCTTGGTGCCGGCGACTTGCGTCTGGCGCAACTGGTCAACCTCGCGCAGCAACTGGTCGAGCCGGAACGCGGTAATGAACAGCTGGAACTGATACCGCGCAAAGCCACCGGTTACAAACCGGGCAAGCGCGGCGACATTCAGATTCAGGGCGTCGGTAACTTGATGACGCAGATGGCCGGCTGCTGCCAGCCGCTGCCGGGAGATGCGATTGTCGGCTACATCACACAGGGCCGTGGTGTGAGCATTCACCGTCAGGACTGCGCCTCGGTGCTGCAACTGTCGGGGCGCGAGCCAGAGCGGATCATTCAGGTCAGCTGGGGCCCGGTGCCGGTGCTCACCTATCCGGTGGACATCATCATCCGTGCTTACGACCGCTCCGGTCTGCTGCGTGACGTTTCCCAGGTGCTGCTCAATGAGCGCATCAACGTGCTGGCGGTCAACACCCGCTCGAACAAAGAGGACAACACCGCGTTGATGTCCCTGACCATCGAGATCCCGGGTCTGGATGCGCTGGGGCGGTTGCTGGGGCGTATATCGCAGTTGCCGAACATCATCGAAACGCGGCGTAACCGTACCCCGTGAAGATGGCTTCGATTGATCGTTCCCACGCTCCGCGTGGGAATGCCTCAAGGGACGCTCTGCGTCCAGTGACGCGGAGCGTCACGGGCTGCATTCCCACGCAGAGCGTGGGAACGATCAAGATCGCAGAAAGGGTTGAGTGAGATTTTTATGTACAGCCTTGAAGACCTGCTCCATCTGATGAACCGTCTGCGCGATCCGCAGTTCGGTTGCCCGTGGGACATCAAGCAAACCTATGCGACCATCGTTCCGCACACCCTTGAAGAAGCCTACGAAGTGGCCGACGCCATTGAGCGTGGCGACTTCGATCATCTGCAGGGTGAGCTCGGCGATCTGTTGTTCCAGGTCGTCTATTACAGCCAGTTGGCCAAGGAAGAAGGGCGCTTCGAATTTGCCGGGGTGATCGACAGCATCACTCGCAAACTCATCCGTCGTCATCCTCACGTCTTTCCGACCGGTGATCTGTACGCTCCGCTGGACGTGCCGCGCTTGAGCGAAGAACAGGTCAAGCAGCGCTGGGAAGAGATCAAGGCCGAAGAACGTGCCGAGCAATCCGCTGCGCCCGAGCAACTGTCGCTGCTCGACGACGTGCCGGCCACGCTGCCAGCCTTGTCGCGTTCAGCCAAGCTGCAAAAGCGAGCAGGGCAGGTCGGTTTCGACTGGCCGGAGGCTTTGCCGGTATTCGACAAGGTGCGCGAAGAGCTCGATGAAGTCCTTGAAGCCATGTCACAAAACGATCCTGTCGCCATGGCGGACGAGATCGGCGACTTGCTGTTTTCCGTGGTCAATCTGGCCCGGCATCTGAAGGTCGACCCGGAAACTTCGCTGCGTGGCGCCAACAGCAAATTCGAAAGACGCTTCCGTTTTATCGAACAGGCATTGCGCGACACCCACCGTCCCATAGAAGATTGCACCCTCGAAGAGTTGGACGCCCTGTGGGGCGAAGCCAAACGTCAGGAAAAGAATGCGCCCAGCTGCGGCTGAGCAACTGCCCAAGTGAGTAAGCATTAATGAGTATTTCCCTTCGCGACCAGTTGCTCAAAGCAGGCCTGGTCAACCAAAAGCAGGCCAAGCAGGTCGGCAAAGACAAGCAGAAGCAGCAGCGTCTGGCGCACAAAGGCCAGATCGAACTGGATGACTCGCAACAGCGCGCCGCTCAGGAAGCCAAGGCCGAGAAGGTCAAGCGCGACCAGGAGCTGAACCGCCAACAGCAGGAGAAAGTTGAAGCCAAGGCGCGTGCTGCTCAGGTCAAGCAACTGATTGAAGTCTCGCGTCTGCCGAAGCTGACCACCGAGGACTACTACAACTTCGTCGACGACAAGAAGGTCAAACGCATTTCGGTCAACACGCTGATGCGCAACAAGCTCAGCAGCGGTTCGCTGGCGATCGTCCACCATGCCGGCGGCTACGAAGTGATTCCGCGTGAAGCGGCCTTGAAGATTCAGGAGCGCGATCCGCAGCGCATCGTGCAACTCAACGTGCAAACCGAAGAAGTCAGCACCGAAGATGATCCGTATGCGGCGTATCAGATCCCTGATGATCTGATGTGGTAATGGTTTTAATGTTCTAGCGACTTACATCTTTGCTAGTACTTTGAAAGTGTTTATATATTGAACCCGCCGATTCGTATCGATACGATCGGCGGGTTTTCTTTTGGCAGAAATTAACGTGTTTGAAGTGTGAGGATTTTGCGCGGCTCATAAACAGCGCGTTGCACTTTTATATAGGTGTTTTTGTAGGGGGAGAATAAATGGAATTAATTTAAATAAATAAGGATGTTACTAATGTTATTAAGCATTGCTTCGTTGCGCCAACCGACTTTTAATCCGCAGTTTTCTCAGTTGCGGGCGCCTGGCCAATCAATTACCGATTACGTGGTCAGCGAACTGGATGCCCGGGTCGAGTTTGTGCGCCGCAAAATCAGGATCGCTGCCAAGGCCGCTGCAGCAGACCATGACGGCTCGGAGTGCCTGTTCTTCACCTTGCCTGAATTCTTCTGGAACATCCCTTGGCGTGAGGTCGACAGCGAGGACGAGCTGCATGAATTGACCACCGCTTACCTGGAAAAAGTACCTGCGTATATTTCGTCGTTAATGAAAGATCTGCCAGTTGAACGGTACGGCAAGATTGTCCTGTTGGCGGGCAGTTGTGCGACCTTGGTAAAAGTGGGGGAGGGTGATGCGAGTTATTACGAAGTCATTAATTACTTGCTGACGATTACCAATAAAGAATATGAAGCAGATATCCCGTTGATGTCGATGTGGCCAAAGCGACATGTTTCCGGTATCGACTTTGGTCGGAATGTCGGTAATCAAGATGGCTTCTGGTTCTTCAGGCTGTTTGACGAGTTTGTCATCAAGATCAAGGATTACAGCGACGTCAGCGCCGAGCACAGTTACTTCGGCGGTTACCAGGGACTGTTTATCAATAGTCTTGTGCCGGGCTGCCCGTTCGGCATTAACGTGTGCCTTGATTATGCCGTGCTGAAGGAAGGTGAGCGGGATAAGGAAGTTGAAATCCCTGAAGTGAAAATCGACTTTCTGATTGCCTGTGGCATGTCGTTTGACTACGACAAGCAGCACCCGACTGCCGTGCAATACTCGATCAGGAATGACGGCATGGGCAGTGGTGCATGTGAGGTGGTCAGACTCGAGCAGGGGCTGATCGTCGATGAAATAGCCTCGGAGGAGATCGACGACAACCTTTATTTGAGTGTGATTCGCGTGGTGTGAAGGTTTTGATGTTGTTGCAGCCTGCCACCCCGAAAGGGGCAGGCTGCAACTCTGAAGAGTGGTGAGTCAGGCGGATCGTAGATCCCGTTGCTGTTCTTGCACTTCCAGTTCGGCCTTATAGTTGTGGGCATCGATCTCGTTGTGGAACATGCCGACCAGCAAGTCTTGTTGATGCACATCCCAGATCCGTATACCCGCGGCTACGCCTTCATGGGACATGTGTGAATCGTCGCGTTCAGTTACTTTTACAGTCATCTGCTAGCTCCAATCTCTGGTTTATCTGCAGCAAGGCGTGTGCAGGACTCTTTTATATGTTTTGTTAGCTTGCTAAGTAAACGGCTGATTTGTGCAATGTGTTGTTGCGGTTTTTGCAACAGTGCTGCAGCCCCCGTAAACCGCGACATTCGGTCGCAGGGGGTAAAGTTTCATGACAGAAGTTTCATTTCCAGACGCATGTAACCCTGTGTAGGAGCTGCCGAAGGCTGCGATCTTGATCGTTCCCACGCTCCGCGTGGGAACGATCATTCGCGAGCAAGCCCGCTCCCACAGGGGAATGTGGTTTTCCGGCTAATTTCTTCAGACGAAAAAAAACGCCCCGAACCAGTCGGGGCGTTTTTATGTGTGGCTCAAGCTCGGGGAATTACTTGCCTTCCCAGCGCTTCAGTACCAGCGTGGCGTTGGTGCCGCCGAAGCCGAAGCTGTTGCTCATCACGGTGTTGATCGTGGCGTTCTCGCGGGTCTTGGTCAGCACCGGCAGATCGGCCACTTCAGGGTCCAGCTCGTCGATGTTGGCGGAGCCGGCAATGAAGTTGCCTTCCATCATCAGCATGCAGTAGATCGCTTCGTGAACGCCGGCAGCGCCCAGGGAGTGACCGGACAGGCTCTTGGTCGAGCTGATCGCAGGTGCCTTGTCGCCGAACACTTCACGCACACCTTTCATTTCCGCAACGTCGCCGACCGGAGTCGAAGTGCCGTGGGTGTTCAGGTAGTCGATCGGGGTATCAACGGTGGACATCGCCATCTGCATGCAGCGGATCGCGCCTTCGCCGCTCGGGGCAACCATGTCGTAGCCGTCGGACGTCGCGCCGTAGCCAACGATTTCGGCGTAGATTTTCGCGCCACGGGCCAGAGCGTGTTCCAGCTCTTCAACCACGACCATGCCGCCACCGCCCGCGATGACGAAACCGTCACGGTCTTTGTCGTAGGCACGGGAAGCCAGTTCCGGAGTGTCGTTACGCTTGCTGGACAGAGCGCCCATGGCGTCGAACAGGAACGACTGGCTCCAGTGCTCTTCTTCACCGCCACCGGCGAAGACGATGTCCTGCTTGCCCATCTGAATCTGTTCCATGGCGGTACCGATGCAGTGAGCACTGGTGGCGCAGGCAGAAGCGATGGAGTAGTTCAGGCCTTTGATCTTGAACGGTGTGGCCAGGCAAGCGGAAACGGTGCTGCTCATGGTCCGCGTTACACGGTATGGGCCAACGCGCTTCACGCCTTTCTCGCGCAGGATGTCCAGCGCTTCCATCTGGTTCAGCGTGGAAGCACCACCGGAGCCAGCAACGAGGCCGGTACGCGGGTTGGACACTTGCTCTTCGGTCAGGCCGGAGTCAGCAATGGCGTCTTTCATGGCCAGGTAGGCGTAAGCCGCTGCGTGGCCGACGAAGCGATAGATCTTGCGATCGATCAGCTCTTCAAGGTTGAGGTCGATGGAGCCGGAAACCTGGCTACGCAGACCCATTTCGGCATATTCCGGGTTGAACCGGATGCCAGGGCGGCTTGCACGCAGGTTAGCGGAGACGGTCTCTTTGTCATTGCCCAGGCACGAAACAATGCCCAGACCAGTGATAACGACGCGGCGCATGCGAATAACCCTTAGAAGTTGTCAGTGGAGGTGAACACGCCGACGCGAAGGCCTTCGGCGGTGTAGATTTCGCGACCGTCAACAGACACCGAACCGTCGGCAATGGCCAGGTTCAGCTTGCCCTTGAGGACGCGCTTGATTTGAATGTTGTAAGTGACTTTCTTGGCGGTCGGCAGTACCTGACCGAAGAATTTCACTTCGCCCGAACCCAGCGCACGGCCACGGCCCGGCAGACCTTGCCAGCCCAGGAAGAAGCCGACCAATTGCCACATGGCGTCCAGACCCAGGCAGCCCGGCATCACCGGATCGCCTTCGAAGTGGCATGCGAAGAACCACAGGTCAGGGTTGATATCCAGTTCGGCGACCAATTCACCTTTGCCGTACTTGCCACCCTCTTCACTGATATGGGTGATGCGATCCACCATCAGCATGTTCGGGGCGGGCAGTTGCGCGTTACCTGGGCCGAACAGCTCACCGCGACTGCAGCGCAGCAGATCTTCCCGAGTAAAGGCGTTTTGTTTGGTCATGCGAGCTCCTCAATAATCCCATGCGGCAGGTGGGGCAAATCTTCCCGACCGTTCGAAGCGTTCATGCCTCGAACCGGCAGCCTACTCATAGACTATTGCGTTGTGGTGAAAGTCACAGCACCAAGGACATGAATGTACACTTGTGCACTGAAATTTTTAATCAAGCCCCTTTTGAGGCTCGTTCGGGTGCCTAAGACTGCCGCACTTTCGCTTTTCACGCCAGTCGCAGATGGTCGAAAGGCCCACTCTACGACACCCAGCGCTGCAGAATCTGCTGCAGATCATTACGTTTGAACGGCTTCGCCAGATAATCGTTCATACCCGCCTGCAGGCAGGTTTCGCGGTCGCCCTGCAAAGCGTTGGCAGTCAGCGCGATGATCGGCACGTCGGTGCGCCCGGGCAGACAGCGAATCTGCCGAGTCGCCTCGTAGCCGTCGATAATCGGCAAGCGGCAATCCATCAGAATCACTTCGAAATCATTTTCTTCGGCACTGCGCACCGCTTGCGCGCCATCGGTGGCCACGCTGACAGTAAAGCCCAGACTGCGCAGCATCGCTTCAATCACCGTTTGATTGACCGGGTTGTCCTCGACCAGCAGCACATTGCGCCCTTCACCGTGGCCGTCGCCATTCAGCGTGCGCGGCGCGGTCAATTGCGGCAACGCCTGCTTCGACAGCGCCAGCGGAATCTCCAGGGTAAACACCGAGCCGCGACCTTCCTCGCTTTGCGCGCGCAATGTGCCGCCCATGCGCTCGGCCAGCGTGCGCGCGATCGGCAAACCGAGGCCGGTACCGCCGTAACGCCGTGAAATCGAACTGTCCGCCTGCTGGAACGCGTTGAACATCAGCTCCAGACTCTCCGACGAAATACCGATGCCGCTGTCGCGCACCGAGCAGGTGAACCACAGCAGTTCGTGATCCAGCGACTGCCACTGCGCCTCGATGCTGACCCGGCCCTGTTCGGTGAACTTCAGCGCATTGCCGACCAGGTTGACCAGAATCTGCCGGATCCGCGTCGGATCGCCCTGTACCTGCAAGCCGCGCATGTCCTCGGGAACCCGCAGATTCAACGCCAGACCCCGTTGCACGGCGCTGTGCTGGAACGACTGCGCGCAGGCACTGATCAACTCGGCGAGGTTGAACGGAATATGTTCCAGCTCCAGCTCTGAGCGTTCGATCCGCGAGAAATCGAGAATATCGTTAATGACTTTCAGCAAGTGTTCGGTGGACTCGGAGGCGAGGGCGGCGTATTCGACCTGCTCTTCGGTCATCTCAGTGGTTTCCAGCAGTTGCAGCATGCCGAGTACGCCGTTCATGGGCGTGCGCAGTTCATGGCTCATCATCGCCAGAAAGTCGGATTTGGCGTTGTTGGCCTTCTCCGCTTCCTCGCGGGTCTGGATCAACTGCGCCATCGCCTGATGCTGTTCGCGGCTGGCCTGCTCCAGCGCCTGGGCAAGGTTATTGATGTGCTGTGACAGCGCGCCGAGTTCGGTGTCATCGACAATCGGCAGCGGAGTTTTGTACTCGCCTTCCTGAATCGCCTTGACCGCATTGCCGATGTCGCGGATCGGCTGCGACAGACTGCCGGCCAGACGCCGCGCCAATACGAAGGTGAAGAGCAGGGCAAACAGCGCGAGAATTCCGGCCTTGAGCAGAATTTCCTGCTGACGCTGATTAAAGGCATCGTTGGACAGACCGACGATCACCCGCCCCAGATAATCCTCGCCGGCCGCCGCGTTATTGGCTTTGGTGTCCTGGAAAAAATCATTGTGCAGGGCGATGCGTTGCAATCGCACCGGCGCCTGAAACACCTCGACCTGATGCGGTTGGCTGTGGGACGCCGCCGGTTGCTCGACGTACACCAGAATCCGGTTGGCGCTGTCCTGCACCTCAAGGAAACGCACATTCGGCGTGGCCAGCGTGGCCCTGAGCAGACTTTCCAACACTTCATTGTTGCCGGAAATCACCCCGTATTCGGTGGCGGGCGCCAGTTGGTTGGCGATCAACTGACCGGTGTGAGTCAGCTCTTGCCGCAAATCCTGAATGCGCACAAAGGTGAAGAAGCTGATCAACAACAAGGTCAGCAACAGAGCTGGGCCCAAGCTGATCAGCTGAGTGCGGGTGTTGATGTCCCAACGGCGACGGAAACTCATCAGTGGCGTTCTCCTTCAGCCAGCGTTCTGGCGACAGACGCTTCATTCAACGGTTCGATCCCTAAGGAACGCGCTACCTGCGCATTACTTGAGACTTTAAAACGTTCGGGATAGAGCGTTCGCGGCCAGCGCGTGGTGGGCTGGTCGAGCAAATCATCCAGAATCGCCAGCCAGTCGCTCTGGTCGCTGTAGGTGCTGGCGAGGCTGCCGGCGCGTACGAAGGCAGCATTCGGTCCGATTAGCGCGACGTGCCGCGCATAGCTGCTGAGCAGCAGGTTCTTCGCGGTTTTCGGGTTGTATAGGTCAGGGTCGTCGAGGCCGAGCAGCACGTCGCTGTTTTTCAGGACGATTTGCAAGGGGCGACTGTCGTTGGTGTTGTCCCAGCGCTGGCTGAAGATCTGCAAATTCAGCGGCTCGGCAACCATGTTCAATTCCTTGAGGAGGAATTCGCTGTGCTCATCGAACAGCACGCCGACCCGCTTGGCCTGCGGCAGAATCCGTCGGATCAATTGCAACTGGCGAGCCAGCGGCGGATCGCTCCACAACAGGCTCAGGTGCGGTGGTTGCGCTGTGCCAAACCGTTGCCGTGCTTGCAGACGGCTGATGCGCAGCACCAGCGTCGCCGGGCCTTGGGCATCTTGCAGGCGCCAATCCAGCGCCGGCAGGTCAAGCAAGATAAGCCGCAGGCTGGACGGTAATTTGCCCGGTGCCGGCAGGCTTGCCAGTGGCTGAAAACGCACGTTATCGGTCGGGCGCAATTCGCTCAGCGCCTCGACGAACGCCTGCACACCGGGGCTTTCTTCGGTGCCGGTCAACAGAATGTCGGCGGCCTGCACCCCGACGCCGTGCAGCCACGCGGTCAAAAACAGGCAGAGCCCGGCCAGCCAGTGGCCCAGGGTTGGCGTCTTCCGTGACGTGCCCAATCGCATCCTAGAACTCCAACTCGGCGCTGAAGTACATGACCCGGCGCTCGTCGTAATTGTTGTCGACGAAGGTGGTCGGCTCATGGTCGAGGCGCTGTTGCAGCACGCCGGCCAGTTGCAACTGCGCCTTGCCCAGCGCGATGCGTTTGGCGATGCGCGTGTCGACCCGTTCGAAGCGGTAGCCGTTGAGGGCGTTGTCGCCGTAATAGAAGAGGGCGCTGTTCCAGCCGTGGCCCCAGTCGCGCAGCCAGCCGGCGGAACCGCTGTTGCGCGAAGTGAATTGCTGATCGAGCGGATTACTCGCCTCGGCATCGACGAAGGCATACGTGAAGCGCAAACGGTCGGCCCGGCTCACGCGCCAGTCGAGCTGGGTTTCAGTGCCGCGAAAACGTGAGCTGTTGGCGTTGCTGGCGATGTATTGGTTGTTGCGCAACGGCTCGCTGATCATTCCGGTGATTTCGTCGTAGAACAGCTTCACGTCGAGGGCCAGACCGAGCTCGGCGAAATAGCCGTTGTAGCCCAACTCGCGCGAGCGCATGTGTTCCTGATCGAGATCGCCCGGGCCACGGGTCTTGACGAAATAGCGCGCCGAAGACTGGCCGTAGGCCGAGGGCCGCAGGTTGCTCACCTGATAGCTCCAGTTGACGTTGTTTTCGAACATGTCCGGCGAGCGGATCGCTTCCGAGTACACCGCGCGCAGGCTGTGGCGCGGATTGATCAGGTAGTTGATCGCGAAACGCGGGGTTAGCGAACTGCCGATCAGTTGCGTGTCCTCGAACATCGCGCCGCCCTGCAACAACCAGTGTTCTGTCGCGCGCCATTCCAGTTGGCCGAACGCGCGCCAGGTGGTGTCGTCCAGTGTGCCGTTGAAATAGGTTTCGGAGTCGGCGCGGTCGTAACGATAGTTCATGCCGCTGACCAGACGCAGGCTGTCGGACAGGCTGAGGGTGTCCTGCAATTCGAGGTCGTAGCGCGATTCGCGGGCGCTCTGGTCGATGTCACCGCACAGGGTTCGGCTGGCACCGTTGCGCCATTGATCGAGCACTTGGTTGGCCAGGGCCATTTCCTGCGGCGTACCGGGCGCGGCGCCGGGGCCGGTGAACTGGGTGATGTTGCGCGCCAGGCGTTCGGTGTAATTCGGGTTGAGCTGCCACAGTTGCGTCAACTCAGGGCTGAACGACACTTCGGCATCACAGGCGCGCCAGGTTTGCTGACGATCCCAGTGTTGCGCCGAAGCTTGTACATAGAGGCTGTGCTCGGGATTGATGTCGAGATTCCAGCGCACCGAACCAGCGTAATCCTTCGCCACCACGTCGGAATTGTTCCCGGCGGCGGTAATCCCCGAGAACACCGGGTGGTAGGTGTAGGGCCGCTGGTTGGTGCCGTCCTTGGCGTTGACCTGCCAGTCGAGGCTCTGGTTATCGCTGAGGGTGTGGCTGACCGCGAGGCTGAAGCGGTTCAAGCGGCGGCTGTCGCGATAGTCGTCGCCACGGCGGTCGTTGTCGAAACCGTCATCTTCCTGACCGGACAGCGACAGGCGCAGATCGCCGCCATTCCAACCGGCGCCCTGACTGGCATAGAAATCATTGATGCCGCGCTGGCCACGGGTGATTTTCAGTCGCGTGCCGTGGCTGTCCGCCGGGTGACGGGTGATGATGTTGACCACCGCCATCAGCGCGTTGGCGCCGTAGCTGACGGTGTTCGGGCCGCGAAAAATTTCGATGCGCTCGATGTCTTCCATGGCCACCGGAATATCGCTCCAGTCCACCGTGGCCAAACCGGCGCGGTACACCGAACGGCCGTCGATCAGTACTTGCATGCGCCGCGCTTCGGTGGCGTTGGTGCCGTGGTAATTGACCGCCGCCTGATTGCCGCTGATGTTGCCGACCATCATTCCCGGCACCAGCCGCAGCAGTTCGCTGATGTCGCGGGCGCCGCTGGCGTTGATCAATTCACTGTCGAGTACGGTCATGCTTCCCGGCACTTCCGCCGGCGTCTGCTTCAAACGCGTGGCGGTCAGCACCTGTGGCAGCGCTTCGCTGTCGATGAACAGGTCGTCTGCCAGCACCACCGGGCTGAATAACAGCGCCAGCAACAGTGACGAACGCGGAGGAGGGGAACCGACGGACACGACACAGCCTTGAAAGCAAAGAATTGGCGCGCATGTTAACCGAGGACAGCGACTTTTCCAGTCACGTTGCGGGCATTTTCCTAGGTTTTATTGGTCTTCTTCCTACAAGTGTCGGTAATTGTTGCGGGGGCTGGCCGCGACCGGGTCGCCCCGTATAATGCCGCCATCGCCACTGGTATGGATTAACGGATTGCATATGACTGAACAGCGCCCGATTGCGGTCCTGGGAGGCGGAAGTTTTGGTACCGCCGTGGCCAATTTACTGGCCGAGAACGGCCATCAAGTCCTGCAGTGGATGCGTGACCCCGAACAGGCTGAAGCCATCCGGGTCAATCGCGAAAACCCGCGTTACCTCAAAGGCATCAAGATTCTGCCGGGCGTGACTGCGGTCACCGACCTGCAAGCCACGCTCGACGCCTGTGATTTGTGCTTTGTCGCGCTGCCGTCCAGCGCGCTGCGCACGGTGCTCGCTGCCCACGCCGAGCGCCTCAGCGGCAAGATGCTGGTCAGCCTGACCAAAGGCATCGAAGCGCAGACTTTCAAACTGATGAGCCAGATTCTCGAAGAGATCGCCCCGCAAGCGCGCATCGGCGTGCTGTCCGGGCCGAACCTGGCGCGCGAAATCGCCGAGCACGCGCTGACCGCCACGGTGGTCGCCAGTGAAGACGAAGATCTGTGCAAAGCCGTGCAAGCCGCGCTGCACGGTCGCACCTTCCGCGTTTATGCGAGCGCCGACCGTTTTGGTGTCGAGTTGGGCGGGGCGTTGAAAAACGTCTACGCGATCATCGCCGGCATGGCGGTGGCGCTGGAGATGGGTGAGAACACCAAAAGCATGCTGATCACCCGTGCCCTCGCGGAGATGACCCGGTTTGCGGTGAATCAGGGCGCGAATCCGATGACCTTCCTCGGCCTGGCCGGTGTTGGCGATTTGATCGTCACCTGTTCGTCGCCGAAGAGTCGCAACTATCAGGTCGGTTTCGCCCTCGGTCAGGGTCTGAGCCTTGATGAAGCGGTGTCGCGCCTCGGTGAAGTGGCCGAAGGCGTCAACACCCTGAAAGTGCTCAAGGCCAAGTCTCAAGAGGTTGGCGTGTACATGCCGCTGGTCGCCGGGCTGCACGCGATCCTGTTCGAAGGACGCACGCTGGAGCAGGTCATCGGTCTACTGATGCGCGCCGAGCCGAAAACCGACGTCGACTTTATTTCCACCAGCGGTTTCAACTGAGTGAGCCGGGAGTAGCAAGCCATGAACGATCCGAAAACCGAAGCCAAGTACGAATCCATCCTCCTGCGTGTGCTGTGGATGATCGTTTACGTACTGGTCTGGCAAGTGGCGCAGTTCATCCTTGGCGCGGTGGTGCTGGTGCAACTGATCTATCGTTTGATTTATGGCGCGCCGAGCGCCAGCCTGATGAATTTCGGCGACAGCCTGAGCCAGTTTCTGGCGCAGATCGGCCGTTTCGGCAGTTTCCACAGCGACCAGAAACCGTGGCCGTTCGCCGACTGGCCAACGCCGCGTACCCCGGAAGGTGAAGCGCCTCACGCCGTCGCGCCGGCACCGCATCCGGTTCGAGATGAGGAACCCAAACTATGAAACTCTGGGTATTGCGTCACGGTGAAGCGGTGCCTTACGGCTCGTGCCCCGACTCCGAACGGGAGCTGACCGACCACGGTCGCAAAGAAGCCTTGAGCAGCGCTGCCCATTTGATCGGCCAGCCGCTCACGGCGATCTACGCCAGCCCTTATTTGCGAGCGCAGCAGACCGCGCAGATTGTGCGCGAGGCGCTGGGTTTTGAGCCGGAGATTCGTACGGTTGAGTGGCTGACGCCGGAGGTTGATCCGGACAAGGTCACCGATCAATTGGTGTCGGTGAGCAATGTGTTGTTGGTCAGCCACAACCCGTTGGTGGGCAACTTGCTCAGCTATTTGCAGCATGGCGCCGGTTATCCGCCGGAGAAGGTCAGCACTGCCGGGTTGGCCGAGCTGGAAAGCCCTGAGTTGTTGATTGGCTCGATGACCCTTAACAGCCTCAAACACCCGTAACGCTGATCCCCTGTGGGAGCGGGCTTGCTCGCGAAAGCGGCGTGTCATTCACTCTTTATGTGTCTGACACACTGCATTCGCGAGCAAGCTCGCTCCCACATTGGTTTCTGCCAACCCATGAAATTATTTGTTTGAATTTTCCAACCAAGCACTTGCTTGGTTGACTACGCTTGCTCCAGACCTAAAAAACAGGAGCGAGTCGCATGTCTGCCGCCTTCCGTTTGCCGCTGGACGTGTTCTACGAACGAGAAGCCCGGCACCCGCGCCAGCGCTTTCTCGTGCAGCCCATCGGTGGCGGGCAAGTCGAGACCCTGAGCTGGGCCGACGTCGGCCATCAGGCCCGATGCGCCGCGCATTGGCTGCGTGCTCGCGAGTTGCCGCAAGGCAGCCACATCGCCCTGATCTCGAAAAATTGCGCGCACTGGATCATCGCCGACCTCGCGATCTGGATGGCCGGGCATGTTTCAGTGCCGCTCTATCCCAATCTCACCGCCGATTCCGTCGCGCAGGTGCTCAACCACTCGGAAAGCGTGCTGGCGTTTATCGGCAAACTCGATGACTGGCCGAGCATGTCCAAAGGCGTGCCGGATGATTTGCCGACCATCAGCCTGCCGCTGCATCCACCGGGCCACTTCGATTTCAGTTGGGCTGACCTGCAGCGCAGTTCACCGATTCAGGACGATCCGCGTCCCGCCGCCGAGCAACTGGCGACGATCATCTACACCTCCGGCACCACCGGCCTGCCCAAAGGCGTGATGCACAGTTTTGCCAATCTCGGTTTCGCCACGACGCGCGGCACGCAGCTGTTCGGGCTCAACGAGACTGACCGGCTGTTGTCGTACCTGCCGCTGTGTCATGTTGCCGAACGGATGTTTGTGGAGTTGGCGTCGATCTACACCGGGCAAACCGTGTTCTTCGCCGAAAGCCTCGACACCTTTATTACGGATTTGCAGCGCGCGCGGCCCACCGCAATGTTCGGCGTGCCGCGTATCTGGACGAAGTTCCAGATGGGCGTGTACAGCAAGATCCCGGCGAAGCGTCTGGATTTCCTCCTCGGTCTGCCGTTCATTGGCAAACGCGTCGGCCACAAAGTGCTCGCGGGGCTGGGGCTGGATGCCTTGCGCGTGGCGTTGTCCGGCGCGGCGCCGGTGCCGCAGACCTTGCTCACCTGGTATCAGAAACTCGGCCTCGATGTACTCGAGGTTTATGGCATGACCGAGAGTTGCGGTTATTCGCACATCTGCCTGCCGGGGCAATACAAACAGGGCTGGATCGGCAAACCGTGCCCGGATGTCGAGGTGCGCATCGATGAAACCGGCGAAGTGCAGGTGCGCAGTCAGGCGACCATGCTCGGCTATTTCAAGGATCCCCAGAAAACCGCTGAAACGCTCACCGAGGATGGCTTCCTGCGCACCGGCGACAAGGGCGAACAGGATGCCGAAGGGCGCTTGCGCCTGACCGGGCGGCTGAAGGAAATCTTCAAAACCAGCAAGGGCAAATACGTCGCCCCGGCGCCGATCGAAAATCGCCTGGCAGTGCATTCGCGCATCGAACAGGTGTGCGTCGTCGGCGATGGTTTGAGTGCGCCGCTGGGCTTGTGCGTGCTGTCGACGGTCAATCAGGAGGAGGGGCGGGCGAGTCTGCATTCCAGCCTGGAAAAACTGCTGGAAGAGGTCAACGCCGTGCTCGACAAACACGAACGCCTGCGCCGTCTGGTAGTGGTCAAGGACAGTTGGGCGGTGGAAAACGGTTTTCTCACGCCGACCTTGAAGATCAAACGCAACGTCATCGAAGACACTTACGGCGCGCGCTTTGAAGAATGGAGCGAGCGTAGCGAGGCGGTGCTGTGGCAGGATTGAGCGACGACTAAAACAACAAAGGAAGTCTGCGATGAGCTTGTGGCGTACCACTCCGAACATCGAGCAGTTGAACGCGATCCAGAAAAACACCATCGGCGAAGTGCTGGACATTCGCTTTGAATCTTTCGACGAAGATTCGCTGACCGCGAGCATGGTCATCGACCATCGCACCCATCAACCGTACGGTCTGCTGCACGGCGGCGCATCGGTGGTGCTGGCGGAAAGCGTCGGTTCGATGGCCAGTTACCTGTGCATCGATGCCAGCAAGTTTTATTGCGTGGGGCTGGAGATCAACGCCAACCATTTGCGTGGTTTGCGCAGTGGTCGGGTGACGGCAGTGGCCAAGCCGATTCATATCGGCCGCACCACGCATGTCTGGGACATTCGGTTGACCAGCGATGAGGGTAAAGCCAGTTGCGTGTCGCGGCTGACCATGGCGGTGGTGCCGTTGGGGCAGACGCCGCCTGCGCAGTAAGTCAATGGCTGCGCCGAAAGGTGAAGGATTGCATGGGCAGATCAGCCGCATGCGGTGTCTCCGGGTGGTAGTCAGCGGGTGCGGCGTTTCTCCACATTCTGTTCGGTGGCGTAAAACGATCCAGCGTGAAGTCCGCATCGTCGGCCCTGACCAGTTCGAAGGCACCGCGCTCCACATATTGCCCAACGTAAGTGCGCGCCTCGGTCGGGGTTCCGAGGGCAGAGATCACAGTCGAGTTTGATCGGGAGTCTGCAATGCCGCTGGTCAGTGGCGTGGCAAGCAATGTCAACGAAGCTGTCAGGGTTGAGCCGGCGGTGCGCGTTGATACGCCGTAAACCCATTCCACCGGCCTGGGCAGCGTGAGCGTATTGTGTTCGGGGCTGACGTATGCCCCTCCTCGCAAGGAATTAATGGTTGTGATGGACACCCCGTCCAGGCCTTCGACGGCGGCGCTGACGACCACCCCGACACCGGTCGCAAGGTCGGCACGCGCTGCGCCGCTGGCCGAAAGCAACCCACCATAAGCGGCCATACGCAGTGCCGTTGTGATACCGGAGGGGGCGATTGTCACGCTGGGGCCAACGTTGGCGAGCGCGCGTTGCGCGGTTTCACGCGTCATGTTTCCGGACGTGCTGGCGAGAATACTGATTGCTGTGAGGTTTACTGCCTGCGAGTCGGCGAAGTATGCATAAGCTGGCGCCGCAGCACCGATCGTGGCGCCGGCAAGGCCAAAAAAACCGGCCATGGCAATTTGTATGGTGCGGCCGAGGTTGTAGTGGCTGGCAACGCGACTGCCCAACCCGATACCCATGGATCCACCGGCTGCCGCGCCGACCAGACTACCGGCGATGGTCAGTCCCACGTTGGCGCCGAAATCAGGGTGCGATTCCGGGTCGCCAGAGGCCCATTGCGCTAATCCTGCGGCGGCAAAATATCTCACCGTGCTTCCGGCCAGTGCACTCACGCCATCTCGGGCAAACGTGGCCAGCGCCGCCGCGGTACCTTCTGTCACCGTGACCAGCCCCTGAAAATCGACATTGCCGACCGGATTGCCATGCACCATGGCAAACAGATTCAGGCCGTCCGCAGTGCCCAGCGGATCAGCATTGAGCCAGCGCTGCAGCCATGGCGCGTAGTAACGAAAACCGTAGTAATACAAACCCGTGGCGTCACGCTCTTTGCCCGAATAGCGCAGGGTTTTGTAACTGGCTTGGACCTGACTGCGCCCGGCCCACCAACATGTTTCGCCGTAGGGGTAATAGTCCTCCCGCGAAATCAGTTGTGCCTGTGCGTTCAGCTCCACGGTGCTGGAATTCAGGTGATCGCTGAAGCTGTAGCGTTGCTGATCCTGCACCATGCCCGCCGGCAGGCCTTTCGCCCAATGCAACACCTGGAGGGTGGCGCGTGCGGCCTTGATCGAGATGACGTGGACAATCTGGTCTGGCTCAGTGCGAATCTCCAGACCGGGCAAGTAACGGGTTTCACTGTCGCGCGTCAGCGTGCCGGTGAAACGCTGACTGATTTTGCGCTGACGCTGGCCACCACCGTCATACACATAGAACTCGATGTCATCTGGCTCATCGGCACGGACGATCTGGCTAACCTGCCGTAATTCATTACGCCGATCCCAATACAATTCTTTTCCGTGCTGCAGAAACAGGCGATTGCCGCTGGCGTCGTACCTCGCAGCAATTTCGCCTTCATCCGGCAACTGGCCGTCAGGTTTTTCCGCCAGGCTACGATTACTGAAGTGAGCGACGGCGGTGCGTTCGGTGCGGTTGCCGCTGGCGGCGCGGTGTTCCATGCGCAGTAAATTACCGGCGCAATCGTAGGTGTAGGTACGCGTGTAGTTTTCCAGTTGTGCCGGATCGGCAGGCGAGGAAAACTCCGGTAACTGTGGGCCGCCAGTGGCGTTACGGATCTGCCGGCCACTGGCCTCAATCAGGCGCGAGAGACTGTCGTAGCGATAGCGACAGGTCGCTTCGGTGCGCTGGTTGCGGTGAAAGTGAGCGGGCGCTGCGTGATCGGCGATGCGTGTGATGTTACCGCTCGCGTCATATTCGTACGTCAGATCCTGCACCGTCTGGCCATCATTTGTCTGACTGAGCAGATGCTGCAGGCGACCGTCGTCAGCGCCGAACCGTGCTCGAGACACCACACCGTTCCCTGCACGTTGATGTTCCAGATGGCCTTCGGCGTTGTACTGAATATCGCTGGCTATCGTCTGGCTCTGCGGGTTGGCTGCCAGCGTCAGATGGATTTCGCGTAACTGACCGACGCGATCCTGCAACAGTGTTTGCCGATTGCCCAGCGCATCGGTCTGGCTGATCAACTCCCCCATGGCGTTGTAGATGCAGAACGTCGTTGCGGGGTCTCCTTCCAGAAAGTGATCGCGCTCGGCGCGCGTTTCCGGCCAGTTCACCGCCCAGACGGGGTCAGCGCAGAAGGCACGACCGCATTGCAATGGCAGGCCAGTCAGACTGAATTGCGCAAAAAGCAGGGTGCCTGCCGTATCGTCGTGCCGAATCAATCGGCCGCGACGGTTATGGACGATTTCCGTCGATTCATCGCCATAGGTGAAACGCTCCGTGCAGTGTTCAGGCTCGCTCTCTGCGTGCTCGAATATCGCGCTCGGGCGGCGCAGCGAATCGAGGCCCGTGCGTCGGTGGTTGCGTTTCTGATCCCAGCCTTCAAGGCTGAAACCGTCCGCTGCGATCAGGCTCAAGCGCCAGCCGGCGTCAGTGTTTTCACTTAACAGCGGCGATCCCGAGAGGCTGAACACGTTGCTCTGATTCGCCGGGGCCGAAGGATCGAGCTGATGTCGGAGGAACAGTCTCGGATCGCGGCTCTGGAGCGCGCGTCCTGATGCATCGTAAATCTGTTGAGTGACGTAGCTTTCAATTGCCGCACTCGCGTCGCGGTGATGATAGGCCACGCTGCGCACGGGCAGCCCCCTCGGATCGCGCGCTTGAATGGCCGGCGTGTTCGCGTGAGTCATGAGCAGCCAGCGCCAGACAAAGGGGGTAGGTTTTTATCGGCCTGAGCAGGGCGCTTGTCAACTGACAGAACTGACAGTTGACAAGTGCCACCACGGCGCCTGCCATAGCCGTGGCACGACTGTCATCATTCCTGGCAGTTACGGTCATTGCTGTCGCGCGCCGTCTTGCGGACAATCAACGCCACGTTTCCCGCTCATGGATGTACCGGTATGTCGCAACCCATCTTTTTCGCCCACGCCAACGGCTTCCCTTCGGGCACCTATGGCAAGTTGTTCGCGGCGCTGGCGCCCGAATACCGGGTCGCGCATCTCGAGCAGCATGCCCATGACCCGCGCTTCCCGGCGGATGACAACTGGTACAACCTGGTTGATGAGTTGATCCACCATTTACAGCAGCAGGATCAACCGGTGTGGGGCGTTGGCCATTCGTTTGGCGGCGTGCTGCATCTGCACGCGGCGCTGCGTTGCCCGGAGTTGTATCGCGGCGTGGTGATGCTCGATTCGCCGGTGCTTACGCGCACCGATCAATGGGTGATTCGTGCGGCCAAGCGTTTTGGCTTCATCGACAAACTGACCCCCGCCGGTCGCACCTTGGGCCGCCGTGAAGAGTTCGCCGACCTTGACAGTGCGCGCAGTTATTTCGCCGGCAAAAGCCTGTTTCGCGGCTTTGATCCGGAATGCTTCGACGCATATTTGCAACACGGTTTGCACAAGGTCGGCGACAAGCTGCGCTTACGCTTCGATCCCGCCACTGAAATCAGCATCTACCGCGGCGTGCCGCACACCAGCCCTGGTCGCACCGGGCAATTGCAAGTGCCGCTGGCGGTGGTGCGCGGGCACAAAAGTCGCGTGGTCATGCGCCATCACACGCGGTTCGTTTCGCGACTGGCGCAGGGCGAAGCGCTGAGCATGCCCGGCGGCCACATGTTTCCTCTTGAGCGCCCGCAGGACACCGCGCGGCTGCTGAAAACTCTGTTCACGCGCTGGGAAAACCGTCAGGACAAGGATTGCGCATGAGCCCGACTTTCGAAGAAGTGCGCCTGAGCCTGCCGCATATCGAACTGGCGGCGCATTTGTTCGGCCCCGAGGACGGTCTGCCGGTGATCGCCCTGCATGGCTGGCTCGATAACGCCAATAGCTTCGCGCGGCTGGCACCGAAGCTCAAAGGCTTGCGCATCATTGCACTGGACATGGCCGGGCACGGCCATTCCGGGCATCGTCCGAACGGCGCCGGTTACGCCCTGTGGGACTACGCCCATGACGTGCTGCAAGTCGCCGAGCAACTGGGCTGGAAGCGTTTCGGTCTGCTCGGGCATTCGATGGGCGCGATTGTTTCGCTGGTGCTGGCGGGGGCGTTGCCGGAACGCATCAGCCATCTGGCGCTGATCGACGGCGTGATTCCTCCTACAGACAAAGGCGAAAATGCCGCCGAGCGCATGGGCATGGCCCTGCAAGCGCAACTGGATCTGCGTGAGAAGCGCAAACCGGTCTACAACACCCTCGACCGTGCGATCGAGGCACGGATGAAAGGGCTGGTGGCGGTCAGTCGTGAGGCGGCCGAACTCTTGGCCCAGCGCGGTTTGATGCCGGTGCCGGGCGGTTACACCTGGCGCACCGATAATTGCCTGACCTTGCCGTCGCCGTTACGTCTTACCCAGGAACAGGCGATGGCTTTCGTCGCGCGCATCAGTGGTCCGGCGCAACTGGTCGTCGCGGCCGACGGCATGCTGGCGAAACATCCAGAGCTGCTGGAACGTCTACCCTTTAGCCGGGAACAGCTGCCGGGTGGCCACCATTTGCACCTGAACGATGAGGCCGGTGCCGACCTTGTCGCAGACTGTTTCAATCGGTTCTTCGCCATTCCTTGACTTGCTGCGGGCAACTGTCGAGGCTGGGCGGGTTGAAATGGGAGACAACCACGATGGATTTCTATACCGCTGCGACCTCGAATCACACAGTCATGCCGATCCGATGAGCCTGACTATGCGGTCACTCAGTCTGTTGGCGCTGTGCTGTTTCAGTACCTTTTCATTCGCCGCCGATGTGCCCGGCAGTCAGGATCTGCAGATCGTGCCGCGCCTGGCCGATGCGCAGATTGTCGACTATCGCCCTCCGGTGGAGCTGGAGCGCATCTACCCGATGGGCTCGATCCGCAAGATCAGCGGCCAGTTGCGCTTTGACGGCCAGGTCACCGCCCGAGGCCAAACCACGGCGGTGACTTATGAGTTGCCACCCGAACATTCCGCCACCGAAGCCTTCACCGCTGCCCGCGAAGCCCTGCAAAAGCAGGACGCCGAGTTGCTGTTCTGGTGTCAGGCGCGTGATTGTGGCGAAAGCAGCCTGTGGGCCAACGAGGTGTTCGGCAACTCCAAACTGTACGGCGCCGATGAACAGCAGGCGTACTTGCTGTTGAGGCTGGCAGCTCCGCGCGACAACACGCTGGTGGCGCTTTACAGCATCACTCGCGGCAATCGCAAAGCCTATCTGCACGTTGAACAGTTCGAAGCAGTAGCGCCACTGGGCGAGCTGCTGCCGACCTCGGCGACCTTGTTGCGTCAATTGAAAAGCACCGGTGAGCTGGATTTCCCGAACCGCGTGGATGCTCCGGATGACGCTTGGCTGCGGCTGATTTCCCGTGGCTTGAATCTTGACACGACGTTGCGCGTGACGGTGTCCGGACCCAAGGCCGAGGCGTGGCGTCAGGCGTTGATCAATCAGGGCGTACGTGCGGCGCGTATGGAGACCGGCAGCGTCGATGGTGTTGGCCTGCGCATCGATCTGTTGCGATAAGCTGTATCGGGCGAGCGCGCGCGGCGTGTTCGCCTACTCTTGGCCTGACTGACTTTTTCGGAATCTTACATGCTCAATAACGATCGCCTGCTGGTGCAGATCCTCCTGCTGGTGTTGTTTGGCGCCAGCCTGTGGGTAATGGCGCCATTCTGGTCGGCGCTGTTCTGGGGCGCAGTGCTGGCATTCGCCAGTTGGCCGTTGATGCGCCTGCTGACCCGCTGGCTCAATGGCCGGGAATCGCTGGCGGCAGCCATTTTGACGCTGGGCTGGATGTTGCTGGTGGCGGCGCCGCTGGTTTGGCTGGGGTTCAACCTGGCGGACCATGTGCGCGATGCCACGGGTTTCATCAAGGACGTGCAGGTCGACGGTTTGCCGGAAGCGCCGGTGTGGCTGGGGACTGTGCCGTTGGTGGGCGAGCGTCTGGTCGGCATCTGGGACAGTATCGATCAGCAGGGCGCGGCGCTGATGGTGTCGATCAAGCCTTATCTGGGGCAGGTCGGTAACTGGTTGCTGGCGCGCAGTGCGCAGATCGGGGGCGGCATTCTTGAGCTGACGCTGAGTATTGTGTTTGTGTTCTTTTTCTACCGTGACGGGCCGCGACTGGCGGCGTTTGTTCATGGTTTGCTGGAGCGGTTGATTGGTGATCGCGCCGGGTATTACATCGAGCTGGTGGCCGGTACGGTGCAGCGGGTGGTCAACGGTGTGATCGGCACGGCAGCGGCGCAGGCGGTTCTGGCGTTGATCGGATTTTTGATTGCCGGAGTGCCGGGGGCGCTGGTGCTGGGGATTGTGACGTTCCTGCTCAGTCTGATTCCGATGGGGCCGCCATTGGTGTGGGTGCCGGCGACAGCCTGGCTGGCGTGGAAGGGTGAGTATGGGATGGCGGTGTTTCTCGGGATTTGGGGGACGTTTGTCATCAGTGGCGTGGATAACGTGCTCAAGCCGTATTTGATCAGCCGCGGGGGGAATTTGCCGTTGGTGATTGTGTTGCTTGGGGTGTTTGGCGGGTTGATTGCGTTTGGGTTTATCGGGTTGTTTATTGGGCCTACGTTGTTGGCGGTGGCTTATAGTTTGTTGACGGATTGGAGTAAGAGTCAGGGGCGGGTTGAGGATCGGCGCTGAGTTGTTTGGGCATGTCCGTTGCTGCGGGTGTGGCGGCTGGCGGTTTCGCCCTTACGGCGAGTCCCTTTGGCAAACGCCCCAAAGGAACCAAAGGTCTGTGCCCTGACGTCCGGCCCTCGCTAAGGCTCGGGTTCCTTCGCTCCGGGTTCATCCGGGGGCATCGCCTACGGTTTGCTTCGCTGCACCTCCTCTCGATGCTTTCCCCGTATGAATCCCTCCCGCTCA
>NZ_CACSJY010000044.1:0-46513 GCF_902706155.1 Pseudomonas sp. 18058 | reverse complement strand
CATCCCGAACTCAGCAGTGAAACGATGCATCGCCGATGGTAGTGTGGGGTTTCCCCATGTGAGAGTAGGTCATCGTCAAGATTAAATTCCGAAACCCCAATTGCGAAAGCAGTTGGGGTTTTGTTTTGCCCGCAGGAAAGTCACCGAAAGAGTTTTTAACAAGACAATGGACAGCCGCCACCCAGCGCGCCGCAACCTGACAGGCCGAAGTGAGCCAGCAGCGAGGGAATTAACAGGTGAGTGTCTTTCTGGCAGGCATTAAAAAGCCGGCTTGTGGCCGGCTTCTCGGGGACTGGCTTGGTTCATTTTTGGTAAACCGCGCCAGCCTTCAAAACGTACACCCGGATCTTGCGTCCGGCTGTGGGACTTGGTCAGAGGTTGGTCTGCCGCGTCGGGCGCTATCAGAACCGCAGGGCGGGTCGATGCGCAAATGTGGGGCGAAGGATACTGATTTTTACCGCAGATTCCCAGCCCGAAGTGCGGATTAGAGCTGTCAAAGCATCAGAAAGCGTTGTGCACTGACGATCATTAGAGAAACGGCACCACCGGCCGACGCTTGCTCAGTGTCGACCACCAGAACACCCAGCCCAGAATATGAATTCGCTGCTCGTCCAGTTGCGCGGCACGGAAGATCTCGTCCGGGTACTCGGCACTGTTGTGGCTACGCAGGCGCAAGCCATTGCCCGGCATGCGATGCAGATACTTGATGCGCAACATCCCGTCGTGTTCGATCGCATAGATCTCGCCATCGACGACCTGAGTCAGTCCTCGATCAATGGCAACGATGGATCCGTCTTCGATTCGCTCGGCCATGCTGTTGCCGATCATGCGTGCACAGATAGCGTCAGAGTGTTTTATTTCAAGTTGATCCAGCTGTGCGCGAAGCAGGCGGATGGATTGATCCGTATCTTCAATGACGTGTGTTTTGCCGGTATCGGTGAGAGGTTTCTCATTGAAAAACACCAGGTCGATGTCGTTGGGATCAATGACCGTATAGACGCCGCGCACAGATTGGGCGTCGAAGGTGTCGCCATTGCTGGCAGGGGCATGGAGGCGCGGCGACTCCTTGTGGCCTTCGCCAGTCTTCAGCCATTCGCTGTTCACGGACAGCAGGCGTGAGACCTCTTCCATGCGATACGCCGGGACGCCCCGGGTGTACCAGTTGTGGACATTTTGGGCTTCCGTGCCCCAGAACTTTGCGAATCCCGTGGTGGAGATGTTCGCTGCTTCCAGGAGTGCCTTGAATCTTGGACCGCTCGTGTTCTTTCTCATAAACACGGAGTCTACGGCCGTGCCAGAGCGGTTTGAATAAACCGGGCGTTCAAAAGCAGGCTGAATTTTACGACGGGATGTAAGACGTTCTTGTGGGAAATTAAACAGGTCACAACAATATCAAGAGAGCGATAAACAGCCTGTTGAAGCGGCTGGCTTACGTCGATAAAAAAACCCCGGATCTCCGGGGTTTTCTTCAAGCATCACGCGAGTCGAAGCGTCTTAGCCTTTGTAGGCTGCAACCGACTTGGTGATTGCTTCGCGGGCGGCGTCTGCACCAGCCCAGCCTTCGATCTTGACCCATTTGCCTTTTTCGAGATCTTTGTAGTTCGCGAAGAAGTGCTCGATCTGCTGGATCAGCAGAGGCGGCAGGTCGGTGTATTCCTTAACGTCCACGTACAGCTGGGACAGCTTGTTGTGTGGCACTGCGATGACTTTGGCATCGCCGCCGCCGTCGTCGGTCATGTTCAGGATGCCAACCGGACGTGCACGGATAACCGAGCCTGGCGCAACCGGGTAAGGGGTTACAACCAGCACGTCGAGGGGGTCACCGTCGTCAGCCAGGGTGTTCGGGATGTAACCGTAGTTGGCCGGGTAGAACATTGGGGTGGCCATGAAACGGTCAACGAACAGGCAATCGCTGTCTTTGTCGATTTCGTATTTGATCGGCGCGTGGTTGGCCGGAATCTCGATCGCGACGTAGATGTCGTTCGGCAGGTCTTTGCCAGCCGGAATCTTGCTGTAGCTCATTGGGCGTTGCCCCCGTAGTTGACCAAAAACACTTGGCCGGATTGACCAAAAAGTGGCGGCGATTATAGGCATATTTTGCCGTCGACGCCATTCACCGAAAGTCCTGAAGGTCGTGCAGACCTTAGTCGTGAGCCTGATAGACCGGGTCGCTCGCCTGAAGTTGCCGCAACCTGCTCAATGGATCCTGACGATAGAAAAGTCGCAACTGCTCATAGACCTGTGGATAAGTCTCATGGAGCAGATCGGGTGCGCTGAAGAAGTACTCACTGGTGACGGCAAAGAACTCTGCCGGATTCTCAGCCGCGTAAGGATCGATCGCGGTCTCGGCGTCGGGATTACGCTCAAGCTGACCATCAAGATCATCGTAAGCGGCCTGCATCACCTCGGCCCAGTCGCTGACGCGCATGTCCGCGTGCAGCGGTGGCAGGCCATTGGCATCGCCATTGAGCATGTCGAGTTTGTGCGCCAGCTCGTGGATCACCAAGTTGTAACCTTCCCAGCCACCACTGGCCATCACCCCAGGCCAGGCGAGAATAATCGGCCCCTGCTGCCAGGCTTCGCCGCTGTGTTCGCCATCCCATTCGTGCTCGACGCCGCTGGCATCGCGGTGTCGTTGCGGGCTGACAAAGTCATCGGGATAAAGGACGATTTCGTGGAAGCCCTGATACCAGTTCAGATCGCCAAGATTGAGCAGCGGCAATTGCGCCTGCACGGCGAGCAGCAGGCGTTGTTCCTGATGCAGTTCGACGCCGGGCAGGGCGGTCAGGTGTTTTTCTTCGAGGAACAGGACGCAGGCTTCGCGCAGCCACTGATCTTCGGCAGCAGTGATGCCGTCAAGAAAACTCAGGTGGTGGCGCACCCGTTGCCACATGTCGTCGGCAATCGGGTGCTTGGCGAGGATGCGTCGACGCCGCCAGGCGCTTAGCGACCACATCGCTTAGTGCGATTGGGCTTTGGTGCCGCCAAAACGGCTGCGCACCACGCCGATGATCATCGGAATGAGAGACAGCAAGATGATCGCAACAACCAGCAACGACAGGTTCTTCTTGATGAACGGAACGTTGCCGAAGAAGTAGCCCAGCGTCACGAGGCCGCCCACCCAGAGGATCGTACCCAGAACACTGAAACCGAAGAAGCGCGGATACGGCATACGCGCAACGCCTGCCACGAACGGAGCGAAGGTACGGATGATCGGTAGAAAGCGCGCAAGCGTTACGGTTTTGCCGCCGTGCTTGTCGTAGAAGTCATGGGTCTTTTGCAGATAGTCACGACGGAAGATTTTCGAGTTCGGATTGCTGAACAGCTTCTCGCCGGCCGTTCGTCCGATCACGTAATTGGTGCTGTCGCCGAGGATCGCCGCGAGCATCAGCAAACCGCCCAGCAGTACTGGATCCATGCCGCCGCCGGCCGCTACAGCGCCGGCGATGAATAGCAGTGAATCACCCGGCAGGAATGGCATCACCACCAGACCGGTTTCGCAGAAAATCACCAGAAACAGGATGGCGTAGATCCACGGCCCGTAGTTGTTAACCAGCAAATCGAGATAAACGTCGAGATGCAGGATCAGGTCGAGCGGGTTGAAATCCATGGAGGCACCTGTATGGCGGCCCGACTCGGCAGGCCTGTGCGGATAACTTCGTGTAAGCCTACAGCGAGGTGTAGTTTTTCTTACAAGCTGGGAAGCTCGAGATTATACGGCCTGAAACATCAAAAGCGCGTTGGTTTTGTAGCGAGGGATGTCGGTGTGTGAGTAATTGTCAGGGAGTGGATCGCAGCCCCTGCAGGAGCTGCCGAAGGCTGCGATCTTTTGACTTCAGAGCTCGTCGCTGATCGGCAACACGTAGTTCTTGAACTCGGTGTCTTCCTTGAACCCAATTGATTCGTAGGTTTTCTGCGCCACTTCGTTGTTGCTGCTGGTGGACACGCGCATGCGTACAGCCTGGGTTTCCTTGGCCATCTTCTTCGCAGTGCGGATCAGATTGTCGGCGACGAGTTGGCGGCGCGCGTCTTCGGCGACGTAGATGTCGTTGAGGATCCACACGCGCTTCAGTGACAGCGATGAAAAGCTCGGATAGAGCTGACAGAAACCCATGAGCTTTTTGTCGTCATCATCGGCCAGCGCCAGATAAATCACCGATTCCTTGCGTCGCAGACGCTTTTCGAGAAAAGCGCGGGACGAGTCGGGATAAGGCAGGGAGCCATAAAACTCGCGGTATTTGACGAACAACGGCGTGAGCAAATCAAGGTGTTCGAGGGTCGCTTGGATAATCCGCATGTCAGGTCTCGTCCTTCAAGTGGCTGTCTTCACGTGCTGTGACGGCGACGGGAAACCCTGGCGGCCGTGCATCGATCCTGCCTCAAACAGGATCAGAAACGCAATGCAGAAACGGTTCAGTTTGGCGGCGGATCCAGTAGGAAGTTTCCTTTCATGTCCTGGCCAGCATCCGACGCCAGCGTCTGAACTTGTGCTTCATCCTTCAGATTGACCCCCGACAGCTGCCGCCGGCACGCCTCGCGCATCAGGTACAGCAAGCGATGCGCCGCCATGCCGTAGCTCAAACCCTCCAGCCGGACATTGGAAATGCAGTTGCGATAGGCATCGGTCAGACCAACTTTTGGGTTGTAGGTGAAATACAGCCCCAAGCTGTCCGGCGAACTGAGCCCCGGGCGCTCACCAATCAGCATCACCACCATTTTCGCGCCGAGCAACTGGCCGATTTCATCGCCGATGGCGACGCGGCCCTGTTCCACCAAGACCACCGGGGCGATTGACCAGCCATCGCCGCTCATTTGTTCTTCCAGCCGGGTGATAAACGGCAGCGTGTGGCGATGCACTGCCAGTGCCGACAAGCCATCTGCGACGACAATGACCAGATCGACCCCGCCGGGGTGCGCGGCCAAGTAGTCGCGAAGACTTTGCGCCGAGTCATCGCTGAGTTTGCGTCCCAGATCCGGGCGTTGCAGGTAGCTGTTGCGATCCAGCGCCGCACTGTGAAGCAGCAAACTCTCACGCCCTCGTTCACTTAATTGCGCACTGAGCCCCGCGTGATCAAACGGCAAATGCACCGCATCTCGCGCCTGAGCGTGAGCAAACTGGAAATCCAGTTGCGCGCTGGTCGGCAGACTGGTGCCGGTGCGGCCAAGGGCGATCCGCGCCGGGGTCAGGCGGCGCAGTTGCAGCCAAGGGTTTTGCGGATCGACGGGCGGTTTATCCATGCGACTCATCCCAGTTGCGCCAGCGCTTGGCGGAAGGCCGGCGGCAGGTTGTTACCGAAGCGAACCTTGCCGTCCGCCTGCGTGAAGATGCCCATGTTCGCCAACCATTGTTCAAATTCCGGGGCTGGTTTCAGGCCCAGTGTCTGGCGAGCATAGAGCGCGTCATGAAACGAAGTTGTCTGGTAATTGAGCATGATGTCGTCGGAGCCGGGGATGCCCATGATGAAGTTGATCCCGGCGACACCGAGCAGAGTCAGCAGGGTGTCCATGTCGTCCTGATCGGCTTCGGCGTGGTTGGTGTAGCAGATGTCGCAACCCATCGGCACGCCGAGGAGCTTGCCGCAGAAGTGGTCTTCGAGGCCGGCGCGGATGATCTGTTTGCCGTTGTAGAGGTATTCCGGGCCGATAAATCCTACGACGGTGTTCACCAGAAACGGTTTGAAATGCCGTGCCACGGCATAGGCTCGGGTCTCGCAGGTCTGTTGATCGACACCGTGATGAGCGTTGGCCGACAGCGCGCTGCCCTGACCGGTTTCGAAATACATCAGGTTTTGCCCGAGGGTGCCGCGATTCAGGCTCAGACCTGCGTCGTAACCTTCCTGCAAGACATTCAGATTGATACCGAAACTGGCGTTGGCCGCTTCGGTGCCGGCAATCGACTGGAACACCAGGTCCAGCGGCACGCCCCGGTTGATCGCCTCGATCGAGGTGGTGACGTGGGTGAGCACGCAGGCTTGAGTCGGAATGTCGTAGCGCTGGATGATCGCGTCGAGCATTTCCAGCATCGCGCAAATCGAGGCAATGCTGTCGGTGGCCGGGTTGATGCCGATCATCGCATCGCCGTTGCCGTAGAGCAGGCCGTCGAGAATGCTCGCGGCGATGCCGGAGGGGTCGTCGGTCGGGTGGTTCGGTTGCAGACGCGTGGACAGGCGCCCGCGCAGGCCGAGAGTGCCGCGAAATTTCGTCACCACGCGGATCTTCTGCGCGACCAATACCAAATCCTGCACGCGCATGATTTTCGACACGGCGGCGACCATTTCCGGCGTCAGGCCGGGGGCGAGGTTGCGCAGGCTGGTTTCATCGGCGGCGTCGCTGAGCAGCCAGTCGCGGAAGCCGCCGACGGTGAGGTGGCTGACCACGGCGAAGGCCTGTTTGTCGTGGGTGTCGATGATCAGTCGGGTGACTTCATCGGATTCGTAGGGGATCAGCGCTTCTTGCAGGAAATGCGTGAGCGGGATGTCGGCCAACGCCATTTGTGCCGCCACGCGTTCGCCGTCATTGAGCGCGGCGACGCCGGCGAGGAAATCCCCGGAGCGCGCCGGGTTGGCCTTGGCCATGACGTCCTTGAGGCTGTCGAAGCGATAGGTCTGGGCGCCGACGGAATGGGCGAATGCGGCCACGATATCCTCCTGTAATCGATAAACCCCTATAGGAGCTGCCGAAGGCTGCGATCTTTTGACTTTGATTTTCTAAAAACAAGATCAAAAGATCGCAGCCTGCGGCAGCTCCTACAGGGTTCCAGCACAGTGCCTGAATGGGCGCTGTGCACTTTTATATGTCAGCTAGATACCTTCGAGCATAGCGTCTGTCGGTGCATCGGCGCGTTGCTTGGCGGTCAACTGGAAATACAGATAGCCAGCGGCCATAAAGGCAAGGAACACACAGCCGATCAGCGTGTTGAACCACGCCATCGCCACCAGACACACCACCGCCAGAAACAGTGCAATCGCCGGCACCACCGGATAACCCGGCGCACGGAAGGTGCGCTCCAGGTTTGGCTCGGTTTTGCGCAGTTTGAACAGGCTGAGCATGCTGATGATGTACATCACGATCGCGCCGAACACCGACATGGTGATCATCGCGGCGGTCAGGGTCATGCCTTGCAGGTTAACCAAACCATCGCTGTAGATTGCCGCAATGCCGATCACGCCACCGGCCAGAATCGCCCGGTGTGGGGTCTGGAAGCGCGAGAGTTTGGCCAGCCCCTTAGGCAGATAACCGGCGCGGGCGAGGGCGAAGAACTGCCGCGAGTAACCGAGGATGATCCCGTGGAAACTCGCCACCAGCCCGAACAGGCCAATCCACACCAGCATGTGCATCCACGTCGAGTTATTGCCGACCACGGCTTTCATCGCCTGCGGCAGCGGATCGTTGATGTTCGACAGCTGACGCCAGTCGCCAACGCCGCCAGCCATGACCATCACGCCGATGGCCAGAAATACCAGGGTCAGAATGCCGCTGACGTAAGCCTTGGGAATCGTCCGTTTCGGGTCCTTGGCCTCTTCGGCGGCCATCGCCGCGCCTTCGATGGCGAGGAAGAACCAGATCGCGAACGGTATCGCCGCGAAGATCCCGGGGATCGAGGCCATGGTGAATTCGTTGGAGCCCGACCAGCCATTCAATACAAAATTACTGAAGCTGAAGCCCGGCGCCACCACGCCCATGAATACTAAAAGCTCGGCAACGGCCAGCACTGTGACCACCAGTTCGAAGGTCGCGGCGATGCTGACGCCGAGTATATTCAGGGTCATGAACACGAAATACGCGCCGACCGCTGCAATCTTCGGATCAAGTTCCGGATATTGCACATTCAGGTAGGCGCCGATGGCCATGGCAATCGCCGGTGGCGCGAAGACAAACTCGATCAGCGTGGCGATGCCGGCGATCAATCCGCCTTTCTCACCGAACGCCCGACGGCTGTAGGCAAACGGCCCGCCGGCGTGTGGGATAGCGGTGGTCAATTCGGTGAAGCTGAAGATGAAGCAGGTGTACATGGTCGCGACCATCAACGCCGTGACCAGAAAACCCAAGGTGCCGGCGGTGCCCCAGCCGTAACTCCAGCCGAAGTACTCGCCGGAAATCACCAGGCCGACAGCAATGCCCCAGAGGTGCAGGGTGCCGAGTGTGGGTTTGAGCTGTGTGGTTGAAGTCATAAGTCCTCGCTGTCTTTTTATTGTTCGATTTTTTGGACTTTCGGGTGATGCGGTTGAGGTGGATGAGTGCTGTTCACGCAGCGGCAGTTTTGGTGCAAATCCTGAATAACGGGTACGCAAGGGCCGTGCCAGAGCGGCCAGGCTGTGAGTGTTGAGTCAGTCAGGACGCCTTCGCGAGCAAGCCCGCTCCCACAGGGGACTTGCGCTGATCCACACTGTTTGATTCTGCACAAATCCAATGTGGGAGCGGGCTTGCTCGCGAAAGCGATTGAAGGGGCGACACAGAAATATCCGTGTCGCCCGAAGGTTTAGAAGAAACCCAACGGATTGATGTCGTAGCTCACCAGCAGGTTTTTCGTTTGCTGATAGTGATCGAGCATCATCTTGTGCGTCTCACGCCCCACGCCGGACTTCTTGTACCCGCCAAACGCAGCATGCGCCGGATACAGGTGGTAGCAGTTGGTCCACACACGACCAGCCTTGATCGCGCGGCCCATGCGGTAGGCGCGGTTGATGTCGCGAGTCCACAGACCGGCGCCGAGGCCGAACTCAGTGTCGTTGGCGATCGCCAGCGCTTCGGCTTCGTCCTTGAACGTGGTGATGCTCACCACTGGCCCGAAGATTTCTTCCTGGAACACGCGCATCTTGTTGGTGCCCTTGAGCAGGGTCGGCTGGATGTAATAGCCGGTCGACAGATTGCCCTCGAGTTTTTCCACCTTGCCGCCGGTCAACAGCTCGGCGCCTTCGCCCTTGGCGATTTCCAGGTACGAAAGAATCTTGTCGAATTGTTGCTCAGAGGCCTGCGCGCCGACCATGGTGTCGGTGTCCAGTGGATCGCCACGTTTGATTTGCAGGACTTTCTTCATCACGACGGCCATGAACTCGTCGTAGATCGATTCCTGTACCAGTGCGCGCGATGGGCAGGTGCAGACTTCGCCTTGGTTGAAGAACGCCAGCACCAGACCTTCAGCGGCTTTCTCAATGAACGTCGGCTCGGCCTGCATGATGTCTTCGAAGAAGATGTTCGGCGACTTGCCACCTAGTTCCACGGTCGATGGAATGATGTTCTCTGCCGCGCATTTCATGATGTGCGAGCCAACCGGGGTCGAGCCGGTGAAGGCAATCTTGGCGATGCGTTTGCTGGTGGCCAGTGCTTCGCCGGCCTCTTTGCCATAGCCCTGAACAATGTTCAGTACGCCCGGCGGCAGCAGATCGCCGATCAGTTCCAGCAACACGGTGATGCCCAGCGGGGTTTGCTCGGCAGGCTTGAGCACCACGCAGTTACCGGCGGCCAGCGCTGGCGCGAGTTTCCACGCGGCCATCAGGATCGGGAAGTTCCACGGGATGATCTGCCCGACCACGCCCAGCGGTTCATGAATGTGATAGGCCACAGTGTTGCCGTCGATTTCGGCCGCGCTGCCTTCCTGGGCGCGCAGGCAGCCAGCGAAGTAGCGGAAATGGTCGGCAGCCAGCGGGATGTCGGCGTTCAGGGTTTCGCGGATGGCTTTGCCGTTGTCCCAGGTTTCGGTGATCGCCAGCAGTTCGAGGTTCTGTTCGATGCGGTCGGCGATTTTCAACAGGATCAGCGAGCGCGCCTGCACGGAAGTGGAGCCCCATGCATCGGCTGCGGCGTGAGCGGCGTCCAGTGCCTTGTCGATGTCTTCGGCAGTGGAGCGCGGGAATTCGGCAATCGGTTGGCCATTCACTGGCGAGGTGTTGGTGAAGTACTGACCTTTGACAGGCGCGACGAACTCGCCGCCGATGTAGTTACCGTACTTGCTCTTGAACGAGACTTTGGCGCCTTCAGTACCGGGGTGAGCGTAACGCATGATGATGTTCTCCTTGGCTTTGTACTTATTAGAGAAACGCGCAAGTGCGCTTGCTATAAGCGTAGAGCAAGGGTCGGGCCACCGCCGTGCGGAGCCGTGAAATCAAGGGGTTGGCAGGTTTTTGTCGGACGAGCGGAATGGCGCTGTGACGGTATCGGTACAGGAGGGGTGACAGTTTGTACCGCTTTTGGCGCAGCCTGTGACCGGGCAGTCTTGCCAGCATTGCAATGGTGCTTGAGCTGGAGGATGCTCAACCCACAGCAACCCCTGTAGGAGCTGCCGAAGGCTGCGTTCTTTTGATTTTGCTTTTTTGCAGATCAAGATCAAAAGATCGCAGCCTGCGGCAGCTCCTACACGGGGAATATGGAGAACAATAAGAAATGCACGACAACCATTTGAGTCGCCATGCCCAGCAGGTTCTCACCGTCAGTCAGGGCAAACCGCACCTGCACGGGCCCGGTGCTGATCCGTCGATCGCCCGCTCGTGGCTGCGCTGTCTTGAGGACTATCACCTCGACCCGGCGCTAAGCATCGCGCCGACCGTGCTTGAACACGGGCGTGTCCTCGAAAGCCGTGAGCGTTTGCAACAAGTCCTGCAGATCGCCGGCAATGAAATGAGCAGCCTCCATCAACAGCTTTCCGGCGCCGGCCATGCGGTGTTGCTGACCGACGCGCGCGGGGTGATCCTCAATTGCGTCACCGCACCCGCTGAACGGAAAATTTTCGAACGCGCCGGCCTCTGGCTCGGTGCCGACTGGAGCGAAGCCTGCGAAGGCACTAATGGCATCGGCACCTGCCTGGTCGAACGTCAGGCGCTGACCATTCATCAGGACGAACACTTTCGCGGTCGCCACACCGGCCTGACCTGTTCGGCGAGCCCGGTGTTTGATCCGCATGGCGAACTGCTGGCGGTGCTCGACGTGTCCTCGGCCCGTCACGATGTCTCGCGGCAGAGCCAGTTCCACACCATGGCGCTGGTCAATCTGTCGGCGAAGATGATCGAGAGCTGCTACTTCCTGCGCTGTTTCGATAACCAATGGTTGCTGCGTTTCCACTTGCAGGCCGAGTCGGTCGGGCTGTTCAGCGAAGGTTTGCTGGCGTTTGACGGCGAAGGGCGGATCAGCGCGGTTAATCAGAGTGCGCTGAACCTGCTCGGGCATATTCGCGGCGGGCTGCTCGGGAAACCGGTCGAGGCGTTCTTCGATTGTTCGCTGGATGAGTTGCTCGGCCGCGCCAGCGCGAATGCCAGCGCCAGTTGGCCGCTGCGCACCCGTGACGGGCGCCATCTGTTTGCTGTGTTGCGCGGTGAGTCGCGCAAACCTACGCCGCTCATGCCGCTGGCAAAAATTGTCGAAGCGCCGCGCCTGTCCGGGATCTGTCTGGGTGACGCCGCGCTGCAAGCGGACTTTCGCAAAGCACTGCGCGTGTTCGAGCGGGATGTGCCGCTGCTGATCAATGGCGAAACCGGCTCGGGTAAAGAAGCCTTTGCCAAAGCTGTACATCAAGCCAGTCAGCGCTCGGACAAAGCTTTTGTCGCGCTCAACTGTGCGGCGATTCCTGAAAGTCTGATTGAAAGCGAGCTGTTCGGTTATCGCGGCGGCAGTTTCACCGGCGCCCGCAAGGACGGTATGCGCGGCAAGTTGCAGCAGGCCGATGGCGGCACGTTGTTCCTCGATGAGATTGGCGATATGCCGTTGGCCTTGCAGACGCGTTTGTTGCGGGTGCTGGAGGATCGGCAGGTGGTGCCGATCGGTGGCGAACCGGAATCGGTCAACGTGCGCATCATCAGCGCGACGCACCGCAATCTGTTGGCGCGGGTTGAGGACGGCAGCTTTCGCGAGGATTTGTATTACCGCTTGAACGGGCTGGAAGTGGCGCTGCCGGCGCTACGTGAACGCAGTGATAAATCGCAGCTGCTGGATTTTCTGCTGGCCGAAGAGGCGGGCGGCGAAACGATCCTGATCGAAGAGCCGGCGCGGCAGGCGTTACTGGCGTTCAACTGGCCGGGGAATGTGCGGCAGTTGCGTAATGTGTTGCGCACGTTGGCGGCGTTGTGTGATGAGGGGCGGATCGGGGTGGACGATTTGCCGGTGATGATTCGGCAGGTGCGCCCACCAGTGGTAGAGTCCGCTCTGTCCGAGCAACCACTTGAAGATGCCGAACGATTGGCGTTGCTCAGTACACTGGAGCGCACGCGCTGGCATATGACCCACACCGCCGAGCAACTCGGCGTGAGTCGCAACACCCTCTACAGAAAGCTGCGCAAACACGGCATCGTCCGAACTGCATAAATCCCCCTGTAGGAGCTGCCGAAGGCTGCGATCTTTTGATCTTGTTATTTTCAAGATCAAAAGATCGCAGCCTCGTTGCACTCGTCAGCTCCTACAGGTGGGGTAGTGATCGTGGTGGTGGGTGATGGTGATCACCTAAAGAGTGCGATTTCCCCCTCCCTACGCTAACCTGCGGCCATGTTTTACGAGGTCGACTATGCACATTCATATTCTGGGTATCTGCGGGACTTTCATGGGCTCGATGGCGGTTCTGGCCAAAGAGCTGGGCCATCACGTGACCGGCTCCGACGCCAACGTCTATCCGCCGATGAGCACGCAGCTTGAAGCCCAAGGCATTCAACTGACGCAAGGTTACGACCCGGCGCAACTCGATCCGGCGCCGGATCTGGTAGTGATCGGCAACGCCATGTCGCGCGGCAATCCGGCGGTGGAATATGTGCTGAACAAAGGCCTGCCGTACGTTTCCGGCCCGCAGTGGCTGGCTGATCACGTGTTGCAAGGTCGCTGGGTGCTGGCGGTTGCCGGCACGCATGGCAAAACCACCACCAGCAGCATGCTCGCCTGGGTGCTGGAACACGCCGGCATGAGCCCGGGTTTTCTGATTGGTGGCGTGCCGCAGAATTTCTCGGTGTCGGCGCGACTGGGCGGTACACCGTTCTTCGTGATCGAAGCCGATGAGTACGACAGCGCGTTCTTCGACAAACGCTCGAAGTTCGTTCACTACCGTCCGCGCACCGCGATCCTCAATAACCTTGAGTTCGATCACGCCGACATCTTCCCGGATCTGCCGGCGATCGAGCGGCAATTCCATCACTTGGTGCGCACCATTCCGAGTGAAGGCCTGGTCATCCATCCGACCACCGAGCCTGCCTTGCAGCGGGTGATCGAAATGGGTTGCTGGACGCCGGTGCAGACCACCGGTGCTGGCGGGCAGTGGCAGGTCAAATTGCTCAGCGAAGACGGTTCGGCATTTGAGGTGATGTTCGAAGGCGTGTCGCAAGGCACTGTCGAGTGGGAACTGACCGGCCAGCACAACGTTGCCAACGCCTTGGCAGCTTTGGCAGCGGCGCGGCATGTTGGCGTGGTGCCATCGATGGGCATCGCCGGTTTGAGCGCGTTCAAAAACGTCAAACGTCGTATGGAGAAAGTCGCCGAAGTGCGCGGCATCACCATTTACGACGACTTCGCTCACCACCCGACCGCCATCGCCACGACTCTCGACGGCCTGCGCAAACGCATCGGCGATGCTCCACTGATCGCGATCATCGAACCGCGCTCCAACTCGATGAAGCTCGGCGCCCACCGTGACGGCTTGCCGGCCAGCGTGGTCGATGCCGACCAAGTGATCTGGTACGCCCCGGCCAACCTCGGCTGGGATCTGGCGGGCACCGCCGCGTTGTGCACCGTGCCGTCGATTGTCAGCGATTCGCTGGAAGGCATCATCGAGCGCGTGAAGAGCCAGGCTCAGCCCGGCACGCACGTGGTGATCATGAGCAACGGCGGCTTCGGCGGCCTGCACGGCAAACTCGCCGAGGCGCTGCAATGAACACTTTTTCGCAGGGCAACGGCCCGGAGCGCATCACGCTGGCGATGACCGGTGCCTCGGGCGCGCAGTACGGTTTGCGTCTGCTCGATTGTCTGGTGCGCGAAGATCGCGAAGTGCACTTTTTGATCTCCAAGGCTGCGCAGTTGGTGATGGCCACCGAGACTGATGTCACGCTGCCGCCGAAACCGCAGATGATGCAGGCGTTCCTCACCGAATACACCGGGGCGGCCGCCGGGCAGATTCGCGTGTACGGCAAGGAAGACTGGATGTCGCCGGTGGCTTCGGGCTCTGGCGCACCGGCAGCGATGGTCGTGGTGCCATGCTCGACGGGCACGTTGTCGGCGATTGCCACGGGCGCCTGCAACAATTTGATCGAACGCGCTGCTGATGTGACGTTGAAGGAGCGTCGCCAGTTGATTCTGGTGCCGCGTGAAGCGCCGTATTCGAGCATTCATCTGGAGCATATGCTCAAACTGTCGAACATGGGCGTGACCATTCTGCCGGCGTCGCCGGGTTTTTATCACCAGCCGCAGACGATTGATGATTTGATCGATTTCGTTGTGGCGCGGATTCTCAATCTGCTCGGTATTCCGCAGGACATGCTGCCGCGTTGGGGTGAGCATCATTTGAGCAGCGATGAATAAGCTGCTGCTGATCGGGCTGGTGGTGTTGCTGACCGGGTGCGCCACGGCGCGCACGCTGGATGCGGCGAAACCGGGCGCGCCGGTGGTGTACTCCGGGACGCGGCTGAATTTGTACGCGATGAATGGCGGGTGCTGCGCGATGGATCGGTTCGGGGCTGAAGCGCCGAGCTATCCGGGTGTGGATCTGCCGGGGAGTGCGTTGCTCGATACGCTGTTGTTGCCGTTGTCATTGCTGACGGTGATCGGCGTGAGTTTTCAGGCGACTGGCGGATTGTAGTTAGACAGATCGTTCCCACGCTCCGCGTGGTAACGCCTCCGGTGACGCTCTGCGTCACGTTTTGGGACGCAGAGCGTCCGTGGCTGCATTCCCACGCAGAGCGTGGGAACGATCATGCGGCGGAAGATTATTTGCCTAACTTGCGCAAATCATCCGACTCAATCACCCGAACCCCATCCTGTTCTTCCAGCGCCAATCGCCACATCGCCCGCGCCAGTTGGCACGCCTCGATGCCGCGATATTTACCCGGAATCAGCTTCGACAACGGGCCGGCCAACTGCTCGGCCAGTCGCGGCTCCGTGCGTTCGCCCAACAACAGCGAAGGCCGGCAAATGGTCAGCTGCGGCCAGTCCTGCGCGCGCAGTGCCTGCTCCATTTCGCCTTTGACGCGGTTATAGAAAACCGACGATTTCGGATCCGCGCCAATCGCGCTGATCACGATCAGATGCCGTGCGCCCATCTCCCGCGCGCGCTTGGCGAACGCCACGACCATGTCCAGATCGACCGCGCGAAACGCCGCTTCGGAGCCTGCCTGTTTGATCGTGGTGCCGAGGCAGCAATAGGCGATATCGACGCGGCCGCTGAGCTGCGGCAGAAACGCCTGCGGATCGCCGACCGGGTTTTCCAGGTGCGGATGTTCCGCCAGTGGCCGACGCGAAGGGGCTAGCACGCGTGAAATCGTTGGCTCGTTGAGCAAACGGTCGAGTAGATGTTCACCGGTCAAACCGGTGGCTCCGGCAAGCAATACGTGCTGAGGCGTCAAGTACATAGTGTCTCTCCCTTGATACTGTTCAGCTTAGTTGCTCTTTGTCGCTCCGTCGTTCAATGCAGCACTTTGCAAAGCTTTTCTTGCTTGTTGTTTGCGCAGCGTTTGCCAGTGCGACAGCACGGTTTTCGGCGCCCAGATCTGCGGCTCCGAGGCTTCGAAATTGTCCGCCAGTTCACGCTCGGCGACGGTGGCCTTGGCCAGTTTGAAGGCTTGCTCCAGATCATCGGTCTGGTTCAGTGCCTGGGCGAACAGTGCATCGCCGAAGTAGGTGAAGTTGGCCTCTTCCGAACAGCCGAAGGACACCCGATCGGCGCGCGAGGCGGTCATGATCAGCGTGCGTTCGTCTTTCAGCGCCGGGATGAAACCGCCGGAGTAGCACGAGGAAATCACGATGATCTTGTCGCGATTTTTCAGCGGCGCCAGCACTGCAGCGAGTTCGTCGGCGGGGAGGTCGGCCAGTTCCATGCGCGGTTGGTCGAGCACCAGTTCATGTTCGGCGGTGCCGTGGCTGGTCAGGTAGATAAACAGCAAATCTTCCGGGCCAGTACGTTCAGCGAGGGTTTGCGCGGCACGACGCAGGTTCTCGCGGGTGGCCATCGGCCGGTCGGCGAGGTGGTCGCGATGGTTGACCAGACGGATCTGGCCATAAGCACCGAAGCGCGTGCGGAGCATATTGGCGACGAAGTCCGATTCGCGCAGGAACACGCTTTGTTTGCCGTCGCCGCCAAGAGTCAGTGTGTACAACTCGACTGCCGGGGTTGACGCCGGGATGGCGGCCAACGCTTCATCGAGCAAACGGCCCTGAGCGAGCAAACCGAGTTCGAGGGTGTCGGGCAACAGCTTGCCATCGGCGTCACGCACGCGCTGGCCGTTGATCCAGGTGCCGCTCATGACGCTGCCATCGGTCAGCACCAGAGTGCCGCGCCCTGCGTAGCTGTCGTTGTCGAAACCACCGATGTAGAAACTGCCATCAGACAGATTCAAACGGCCCGGCCCGCTGAAGCGCCAATCGCTGAACGAGCCGATGTAATGGCTGCCGTCGGCGCCGATCAGTTCGCCCTTGCCGGTCAGCGCGCCTTCTTTGAACTGGCCGAGCCAGACATCGCCGTCAGCGTTTTCGTAGCGGCCCTTGCCGTGCAATTGATTGTTCTTGAAGCCGCCGACGTAGATGTCGCCGTCAGCGCTGTTGAACGTACCGTTGCCTTCCAGCTGACCGTTGACGAAATGCCCGCTGAACGTGTTGCCGCTGGAGTCGCCGCGCTGGCCTTCGCCGTTGGGTTTGCCGTGGGCGAACTGGCCTTGATAGGAGCTGCCGTCGTCCATTTCCAGACGACCGAGTCCGGAATACTGGTCAGCCTTGAACTCGCCACGGTAGGTCATGGCGTTTTCTTTCAGAGTGCCTTCACCGTCGCGTCGGCCCTGTTTGAAACCACCGGTGTAGCTGCTGGCGTTGGTGGTCAGGCTGCCCTGACCGTCGAACAGCCCTTGCTGAAACTGGCCGCGATAGACCTCGCCATTGCTGCCGTGCCATTCGCCCTGACCATGCCACTGACCTTTGTCGAATTGCCCGGCGTACCAACTGCCATTGGGATAATCGACGCGCCCCTGACCTTGCAGCAAGCCATCGACCAGTTCGCCACGATAGCGTCCGCCGTCCGGCAGGCGCGCATCCGGGGGCAACAGCGATTCGCCGTCGCCGCACGCGGTGAGCATCAGGGTCAAGGCAATGGGTGCGAGGGAAGCGAGTGAGCGCATAGCGGGATCCGGGCAATTAGGCGACCGAGTATGCCGCAGCTATGCGTCGCATATATAGAGACGTGACGCGAAACAGCGTGCGCTGCTTCGCATCCGGAACGCTTAGACGAAGCAGAGCGACAGTGGCTCAGCGATATAGGCCGGTTTGTCCGAGCCTTCTATCTCCAGCGTTGCGGTGGCTTTGAGCAACCACTGGCCGGGTTTTTTCTCGGTCACTTCGCCCAGATCGACCTTGAGCCGAACTTTCGAATTGACCTTCACTGGCTGGATGAAACGCACGCTGTCCAGACCGTAGTTGACGACCATCTTCACGCCTTGCGGCAGGACGAGGATGTCTTCCATCAATTTCGGGATCAGCGACAACGACAGGAAACCGTGGGCAATGGTGCTGCCGAATGGCGTTTGCGCGGCTTTGACCGGGTCGACGTGAATGAACTGATAATCCCCGGTGGCTTCGGCGAACAGGTTGATGCGCTCCTGATCGATGGTGAGCCATTCGGAACGTCCGAGTTCCTTGCCGACATAATCTTTGAGCTCTGCAACTGGAACGTAGGGCATTGAGACTCTCCTTGGGTTCATCGGTTTTATAGTTTTTCAGGTGGGGGATTTGACCGCCCTGCGAACCACTGTAGATCAACATGGCAATTTGCTCCGGTCAACTGACCATGCTTTTGGCGAATGCCGATCCATAGCGCAGGCGTGCTTATAATGCCGGCGATGAACGGGAGAGAGACGGGGAGAGAAGTCGGATGTTGTTACGTGGCCTGACCATGCTGGTGCTGTTTCAATTGATCGGCACGGCACTCAATCATTTGCTGTTGCCGGTGCTGCCGGGGCCGATTATCGGCCTGCTGCTGTTGCTGATCTTCCTGATCATTCGCGGTGAAGTCGGCGAACCGCTGAACCTCGCGGCCGGCAGTCTGCTGCGTTATCTGCCGTTGCTGCTGGTGCCGCCAGCGGTGGGGGTGATGGTGTATGCGAGCGACATTGCCGCTGATTTTTGGGCAATCGCCGGTGCGCTGGTGTTGTCGCTGGTCTTGTCGATGGCCTTCGCAGGTGTGCTGATGCAGCGCATGGTCAAGCGTCACGCGCCGCCGTCGGAGGAGTCCTGATGCTCTTCGATTGGCAAGGTGCCTGGGCCTCCGTAATCCATCATCCATTGTTCGGCATCGGCATCACCCTCGGCGCCTATCAACTGGTGCTGGCGGCGTTCGAGAAAACCCGCTGGATCTTTCTGCAACCGGTGCTGGTCTCCATGCTGTTGGTGATCGGCGTATTGCTCGGCTGCGGCCTGACCTACGCCGAATACCGCAAGAGCACCGAGATCCTCAGCATTCTGCTCGGCCCGGCGACCGTGGCACTGGCGGTGCCGCTGTATCTCAACCTGCGGCGCATTCGCCAATTGTTCTGGCCGATTTTTACTACGCTGGTGATAGGCGGGGTGGTCGCTACCGGCATGGGCGTGCTGTTGGGCTGGTGGTTCGGCGCCGAGCACATGATCTTGATGACCATGGCGCCGAAGTCGGTGACCTCGCCGATCGCCATGCTGGTCGCCGAACAGATCGGCGGCGTCGCGGCGCTGGCGGCGGTGTTTGTGTTGATCACCGGGGTGATCGGCGCGATCTTCGGCCCGGCGCTGTTGACCCGTTTGGGTGTACACAGCCCCGAAGCGCGCGGCATGGCGCTGGGCATGACCGCCCACGCGGTCGGCACCTCGGTGGCGTTGCAGGAAAGTGATGAGTGCGGCGCGTTTGCGGCGCTGGCGATGAGTCTGATGGGCGTGGCCACGGCGGTGTTCTTGCCGTTGGCGGTGTCGATGGTGGTGTAAGGAAATGTCTATGAGTCTGCCGCTTTTTCCGCTGAACACAGTGCTGTTTCCCGGCTGCAACCTCGACTTGCAGATCTTCGAGGCGCGCTACCTCGATATGATCGGCCGCTGCATGAAGCAGGGCGGCGGTTTCGGCGTGGTGTGCATTCTGCAGGGCAGCGAAGTCGGGCTGGCGCCGGAGGGCTATGCGCTGGTCGGTTGCGAGGCGCGCATCACCGATTTCCAGCAACAGGACAACGGCTTGCTGGGGATTCGCGTGCAGGGCGGGCGGCGTTTCAACGTGTTGCGCACTGAAGTGCAGCGCGATCAGTTGATTCTTGCCGACGTCGAATGGCTCGACGATGAACCCGAGCAACCGCTACAGGACGAGGACGCCGATCTGGTCGCGCTGCTCAAAGCGCTGGCCGAACACCCGATGGTCGAAGCGCTGAACATGGGCACTGATGCGCTCGGTCAGCAGTCGTTGGCCAATCAGCTGGCGTATCTGCTGCCGTTCGCCGAAGAAGACAAGATCGATCTGCTGCAACTCGACGATCCGCAACAGCGACTGGATGCGATCCAGGCGCTGCTTGATGAGTTGCAGGGCGAGTTGTTTGCCTGAAACATCGTAAAAGATCGCAGCCTGCGGCAGCTCCTACACTGTTTGATTTCACATGCGCGCGATGTATCGGGCGTGAAATGAAATCCCATGTAGGAGCTGCCGAAGGCTGCGATCTTTTGATCTTCAATACGCGTAACGCAACATCGTGTTCGGCAAATGCCTAAACACAAACAAACTGAACAACACCAGCAACGCCGGCAGAACCAGCCACCAGACCTTGAACGGCATGGCATTCAGCGGCTCTTTACGCTGGCTCAACCACAACCCCGCCGCACACACGCACGCCGCGAGCATCGCGCCGGCCAGAATGTCCGTCGGCCAATGCGCGCCCAGATACACCCGCGACAAGGCAATCGACAGAGCCGGAATGCAACCGACAAACAGCCAGGTCAGGCGCATGCGTGGCGGTTGGCCGCGACCAGCCAACACCGCGAGCACCAGAAACAGCGCGAACGACCCCGACGCGTGGCCGCTCGGCATGCTGTAACTGGTCAGCGGATCACTCAGTACTTCCGGACGCACCCGGGCAAAAAACATCTTGGTGCCGGTATTGAGCATCGCTGTGCAGAGCAACACGCCGCCGGCAAAGATTGCCTGGCGCCATTGCCGGCACAGCAGCAACAGACCGGTGAGCAGGGCGCTGAACATCAGCATGTTGCGGAATTCGCCGATCAGGGTGAACGTCACCGCGATCTCATCGAGCAGCGGCTGGCGATGTTCCTGCACCAGCGTCATCACGCCTTGGTCGAGCGCCGTCAGGTACGGGTAACCAAGGAACAGGCCAATCAGAATCAACAGGCTCATGCTGCTGATCCAGATCGTCGCGCGACGATGGCGGCGCAGGCTGCTGTTGACGCTGAGGCCGACCATGACCGCAATGCTCGCGGCGACAATCCCGGCCTGTAGCCAGAAACCTTCCGGCAGCGGCAGACGAATCGCCGCGCCAGTGGCCCAGCCTGGCAGCAGATAGGCGACGCTCCAGCCGGCGGCGGCCAGCAGACTGACGGCGGCAAAACGCGGGAACGGCATGTCGCACATGCCGGCGACCATTGGCAGCATTGGTCGCAATGGGCCGATAAAGCGACCGACCAGCAAACTGGCGATGCCATAACGCTGGAAATAGCTTTCTGCGCCGGCCATCCATTCCGGGTGATGGCGCAAGCCCGGCAGACGGCGGATGTTCTGGTGGAAGTGGCGACCGAGGAAATACGAAATCGCATCGCCGAGAATCCCGCCGAGGAAACCCAGCAGCAAGGTTTCGCTCAACGACAGCGCACCGCTGCCGGCCGCCACGGCCACGGCAAACAACAACACCGTGCCGGGCACGATCAATCCGGCAATCGCCAGGCATTCCACGCAGGCAACAATGAACACCGCTACGGCCAGCCACTGCGGATTGGCCGCCAGCCAACCGGTCACGCTATCGAGCCATGGGCCCATAAAACCACTCCATCAAAACTTCAATTGATCCCCAAGGATGCAGGCAATCTTCAACAGCACTCAGTTCCCTTGTGGGAGCGGGCTTGCTCGCGAAGGCGCTGGGTCATTCAACTTATGCGTTTCTGACACGGCCTCTTCGCGAGCAAGCCCGCTCCCACATGGGGATTTCATTTATTTCAAAATTTGTGTCATTTCACGGCAGCAAAAAATAATCCCGGCCTTCGACCTGACCGCGGCGCAGCGGGTTCCGCGTGCACCATTGCGCATAAGCGGCGTCGACGAAGCGGTACATCAGGTGTTCGTCACGGCCATGGGGGATGCCCAGTCGCGTGGTTTGAATGATCTGCGAGGGCGCCGGGCCGGTGTCTTCGACCAGGATCAGTTCATGATCGAAACGTTTGGCGTCCCACATCGGCACCTTTAACCCCAGCGCCTTGCACAGCAAAGTCTGCCCGGCACAGAGTTTCTGCGACGGTCGCGCACGCCCTTGAGCGTCAGGATTGTTCAGCAGCATCTGCGCCAGACTCGCCGGCCCGCTGACTTCATCGACCCACGGATAGGCCGATTTGATCAGCACCGCATTGCCCGGCCCTTGCGCGCTGAAGTTCAGCGAATCACCGCCACGGGCGTAATACATATAGATGTGTCCGCCATCCAGAAACAAAGCCTTACGCTTTTCCGTGTAGCCGAGCGAGGCATGGCTGCCTTTTTCCGCGCAGTAATAGGCTTCGGTTTCGATGATCCGCGCGCTCAGCCAAAGACCGCCCACGCGATGGCGAATGACTTTGCCGAGCAGATCCTTGGCGAGAACTTGTGCGTCACGGTCGAAAAAAGCGTCGGCAAGCCCCGCAGGCTGGCGCTCGGCGCTGGCGCGAACAGTCAGGTTGGACATGGCAAGCGATGTTTATCCGGGCTGATGAGGTCGTGATGATAACAATTCAATGCTTAATTACGGCTGAACGTCGGCAAATTGCAGTCCATTTCGACCATCCGCCTGTCACCGCTGTTAGTCCCGGGACGCGACAGCTATAATCTGCCGCTTTCCTCTTTGCCAAGACCCCAGCAGACCATGACTGAGTCCGTTCTTGACTACATGACCCGATTGGGTCGCGCCGCCCGCGAAGCTTCCCGGGTCATCGGCCGTGCCAGCACCGCGCAGAAAAACCGCGCCCTGCAGGCTGCTGCCAATGCCTTGGACGCCGCTCGCGCCGAGCTTGCTGCAGCCAATGAGCAGGATCTGGCCGCCGGTCGCGCCAATGGTCTGGAACCGGCACTGCTGGAGCGTCTGGAACTGACCCCGGCGCGTATCGACGGCATGATCGTCGGTCTGCGTCAGGTGGCTGCGCTGCCGGATCCGGTCGGCGCGATCCGTGACATGAGTTTCCGTCCGTCGGGCATTCAAGTCGGCAAGATGCGCGTGCCGCTGGGCGTGATCGGGATCATCTACGAGTCCCGGCCCAACGTGACCATTGATGCCGCCAGTCTGTGCCTGAAGTCCGGCAACGCGACGATTCTGCGTGGTGGTTCCGAAGCGATTCACTCCAACCGGGCGATTGCCGCGTGCATTCAGCGCGGACTGGCCGAGGCCGAACTGCCCGCCGCCGTGGTGCAAGTGGTCGAAACCACCGACCGTGCCGCCGTTGGCGCGATGATCGCAATGCCCGAGTACGTCGACGTGATCGTGCCGCGCGGAGGCCGTGGCCTGATCGAACGCATCAGCCGCGATGCCCGTGTGCCGGTGATCAAGCATCTGGACGGCATCTGCCATGTTTACGTGAGTGCCCACGCCGATCTGGCGAAAGCCCAGCGCATTGCCTTCAACGCCAAGACTTATCGTTACGGTATTTGCGGTGCGATGGAGACGTTGCTGGTCGATCAAACTGTTGCCAAGGATTTCCTGCCAGCGATGGCCGCCCAGTTCCGCGTAAAAGGCGTCGAGCTGCGTGGCTGCGAGCGCACCCGGGCAATCATCGAAGCAGTCGCGGCCAGCGAAGAAGACTGGAACACTGAATATCTGGCGCCGATTTTGTCGATCCGCGTGGTCGACGGGCTGGATCAGGCAATTGAACACATCAACCATTACGGCTCGCATCACACCGACTCGATCGTCAGCGAAAACCTCGCCGACACCCGTCGGTTTGTGGCGGAAGTCGACTCGGCGTCGGTGATGATCAACACCCCGACGTGCTTCGCCGATGGATTTGAATACGGATTGGGTGCCGAGATCGGCATTTCTACTGATAAGCTGCACGCCCGCGGCCCGGTGGGCCTCGAAGGACTGACCTGCGAGAAGTACATCGTGGTCGGTGATGGCCAGTTGCGCGGCCAGGCGACGGTCTGACTTGACCGACCTCGACCTGACCACGGTGCCCGCCGGCAGCGACGTTCGACCTCAACGCATTGGCGTTCTGGGCGGCACGTTCGACCCGGTGCACATCGGCCATTTGCGCGGTGGGCTGGAAGTCGCCGAAGCGCTGGCGCTCGACGAGTTGCGCTTGATGCCGAACGCGCGGCCACCGCATCGCGGCATGCCGCAGGTGTCGGCGCAGGATCGGCTGGCGATGGTTGAATGCGCAGTGGCCGGCGTGCCGCCACTGGTGGTGGACGCCCGTGAGTTACAGCGGGACAAGCCGTCCTGGACTATTGATACCCTGGAGTTGATGCGCGCCGAAATGCCCGCCGAGACCCAGGTTTTTCTGCTTTTGGGCTGGGACGCATTTTGCGGCCTGCCCACTTGGCATCGCTGGGAAGAGTTGCTCCAGCATTGCCACATCCTGGTGCTACAGCGCCCGGACGCCGACAGCGAACCGCCGGATGCCTTGCGCAACCTGCTGGCAGCGCGTTCGGTGAGCGACCCGCTGGCCCTGAAAGGGCCGAGCGGACAGATTGCATTCGTCTGGCAGACACCGCTCGCGGTTTCCGCCACCCAGATCCGTCAACTGCTGGCCAGCGGTAAGTCGGTACGTTTCCTGGTGCCCGACGCGGTCCTGGCCTACATCGATGCGCACGGTCTATACCGTGCGTCGAACTGAACAAGGCGTGCTTCACTGATACGAATCACCGTGTCCCCAAGCCGCCGAATACACGAGCAAAACGAGTTTTATATGACTGACAAAGACGTAAGCAAAGTTAAGCGCAAAGGCACGTTCAAGAGCGCACCGCTGCCGGTCGAAGTAAAAACCGGCCCAGAGCTGGCTGGCGAAGAGCTGGTCAAAGTCGCTGTCGCTGCCCTTGAAGACGTCAAGGCGCAAGACATCCAGATCCTGGATGTTCGCGACAAGCAAAGCATCACCGACTTCATGATCATCGCCACCGGTACCTCCAACCGCCAGATCGGCGCGATGCTGGACAAGGTTCGCGAAGCGGTCAAAGCCCAGGGCGTCAAGCCATTGGGTGAAGAAGGCAAGGGCGACAGCGACTGGGTTCTGCTGGATATGGACGACGTGATCGTGCACATGATGACCGCCTCGGCGCGTCAGTTCTACGACCTGGAGCGTCTGTGGGCCGGCGCCGAGCAAAGCCGTGCGGCCGATGCAAAGCATCACAGCCCGGAAAACACCCACGAGCATTTCACCAAGCTCAACAAAGACCAGCTGTAAGGGATTGCTGTGCGACTGCGCCTGATCGCCGTCGGTTCACGCATGCCCAAATGGGTGGAAGAAGGCTGGCATGAATATGCCAAGCGTCTTCCTTCCGAGCTGGCGCTGGAACTGGTGGAAATTCCGCTCAACACCCGTGGCAAGAATGCCGACGTGGCCCGCTTCATCCGTCAGGAAGGCGAAGCCATGCTGGCCAAGGTCGGGCCGAATGAGCGAATTGTGACCCTCGAAGTCCATGGCAAGCCCTGGAGCACCGAGCAGCTTGCGGTCGAACTCGATCGTTGGCGGCTGGATTCGCGCACGGTCAATTTCATGGTCGGTGGCCCGGAAGGGCTGGCGCCGGAAGTCTGTGCCCGCGCTGATCAACGCTGGTCGTTGTCGCCGCTGACGTTGCCGCACCCGCTGGTGCGGATTCTGATCGGCGAACAGTTGTACCGTGCCTGGACCGTGCTGTCCGGTCACCCTTACCACAAGTAATCCTGCCCTCATGTCTCAGCCGATCCGCATCAAGGACCACGAAAAGGACGCACGCCTGGTGCGTAGTCGCGTCGTGTTCGGGGCCGTGGCGATTGTGCTGTTGATTGGCGTGTTGATCGCGCGGCTGTATTACTTGCAGGTCATCCAGTACGACTACCACTCGACGCTCTCGGAAAACAACCGCGTCCATGTGCAGCCGATTCCGCCTACGCGCGGTTTGATTTTCGACCGCAACGGCGTGGTGGTGGCGGACAACCGTCCGAGCTTCAGCCTGAGCATGACCCGCGAGCGTTCCGGCGACTGGCAGCAGGTGCTCGACGTCATCGTCGAAGTGCTTGAGCTGACGCCGGAAGACCGGGTGATTTTCGAAAAGCGCATGCGTCAGGGGCGCCGGCCGTTCGAGCCAGTGCCGATCCTGTTCGAGCTGAGCGAAGAACAGATCGCCCGCATCGCGGTGAATCAGTTCCGTCTGCCGGGCGTCGAAGTGGTGGCGCAATTGGTTCGTCACTACCCGCAGGGCGCGCATTTTGCGCACTCGGTGGGTTACATGGGGCGGATCAACGAGAAAGAGCTGAAGAGCCTCGATCCGGTCAACTACAGCGGCACCCACCACATCGGCAAGACCGGCATCGAGCGTTTCTACGAGCCGGAATTGCACGGTCAGGTCGGTTACGAAGAAGTGGAAACCAACGCCCGTGGCCGCGTGTTGCGCGTGCTCAAGCGTACCGATCCGATTCCCGGCAAAGACATCGTTCTGAGCCTGGACATCAAACTGCAGGAAGCCGCCGAAGCCGCACTGGGCGGTCGTCGTGGCGCGGTGGTTGCGCTCGATCCGAAGACCGGCGAAGTGCTGGCGATGGTCAGTCAGCCGAGCTTCGACCCGAACCTGTTCGTCACCGGCATCAGCTTCAAGGCTTACGCCGAGTTGCGCGATTCCATCGACCGGCCGCTGTTCAACCGTGTACTGCGTGGTCTGTACCCGCCGGGCTCGACGATCAAGCCAGCGGTGGCGATTGCCGGCCTCGATTCCGGGGTGATCACCGCGTCGAGCCGAGTGTTCGATCCGGGCTACTACATGCTGCCCAACTACGATCACAAATACCGTAACTGGAACCGCACCGGTGACGGCTTCGTTGACCTCGACACGGCGATCATGCGTTCCAACGACACCTATTTCTATGACCTGGCGCACAAGCTCGGCATCGATCGGTTGTCGGCTTACATGAACAAGTTCGGCATTGGCCAGAAGGTCTCGCTGGACATGTTCGAAGAATCCCCCGGCCTGATGCCATCGCGCGAATGGAAGCGAGCGACGCGCAAGCAGGCCTGGTTCCCGGGCGAAACCCTGATCCTCGGGATCGGCCAGGGCTACATGCAATCGACCCCGCTGCAACTGGCGCAAGCCACCGCGCTGGTCGCCAACAAAGGCATCTGGAACCGTCCGCACCTGGCCAAATCCCTCGAAGGGCAGAAACCGGTGGACGAAAACCCGATGCCAGACATTGTTCTGCGCGATCCGTCGGACTGGAACAAGGTCAACCACGGCATGCAGCAAGTGATGCATGGCGCGCGGGGGACTGCGCGTAAAGCCGCGATCGGCGCGCAATACCGTATTGCCGGCAAGTCCGGTACCGCGCAGGTTGTCGCGATCAAGCAGGGTGAGAAGTACGACCGCTCCAAGGTTCAGGAGCGCCACCGCGACCACGCCTTGTTCGTCGGTTTTGCCCCGGCTGACGATCCGCGAATCGTTGTTTCGGTGATGGTCGAGAACGGTGAGTCCGGTTCCGGCGTTGCCGCGCCCGTAGTGCGTCAGGTCATGGACGCCTGGCTGCTCGATCCCGAAGGTCGATTGAAGGCCGAATACGCCAGCCCAATCAGTGCGGAGGCTACGGCCCGTGATGAATAATTTTGATCGCATGCTCTCCAGCGAGGATGTGATGCGTCGTCGTGCGACGTTGCTGCAACGTCTGCACATCGATGGCCCGTTGTTGATTCTGTTGCTGATCCTCGCCGCCGGCAGCCTGTTCGTGCTGTATTCAGCGAGTGGCAAGAGCTGGGATCTGCTGGCCAAACAAGCCACCTCGTTTGGCATCGGCCTGGTGTCGATGATCGTCATCGCCCAGCTCGAACCGCGGTTCATGGCGCGTTGGGTGCCGCTCGGTTATGTGGTCGGGGTGGTGCTGCTGATGGTCGTGGACATCATGGGCCACAACGCCATGGGCGCAACGCGCTGGATCAACATCCCCGGGGTGATCCGCTTCCAGCCCTCGGAATTCATGAAGATCCTGATGCCGGCGACCATTGCCTGGTACCTGTCCAAACGCACGTTGCCACCGCAACTCAAACACGTCGGTATCAGCCTGATGCTGATCGGTGTGCCGTTTGTGCTGATCGTCCGTCAGCCTGACCTCGGCACATCGCTGCTGATTCTTGCTGGCGGCGCTTTCGTATTGTTTATGGGTGGCTTGCGCTGGCGCTGGATTCTGAGCGTGCTGGCGGCGGCGATTCCGGTGTCGGTGGCGATGTGGTTTTTCATCATGCACGACTACCAGAAGCAACGGATCCTGACGTTCCTCGACCCGGAAAGCGATCCGTTGGGCACCGGCTGGAACATCATTCAGTCGAAAGCAGCCATCGGTTCCGGTGGCGTGTTCGGCAAAGGCTGGCTGCTCGGTACTCAGTCTCACTTGGATTTTCTGCCGGAAAGCCACACCGACTTCATCATTGCTGTACTGGGCGAAGAGTTCGGCCTGGTGGGCATCTGCGCGTTGTTGCTGATCTATTTATTGCTGATTGGCCGGGGGCTGGTGATCACCGCTCAGGCGCAAACGCTGTTCGGTAAACTGCTTGCCGGTTCGTTGACCATGACGTTTTTTGTTTACGTTTTCGTCAACATCGGTATGGTCAGTGGCCTGTTGCCGGTTGTAGGGGTGCCGTTGCCGTTCATTAGCTACGGAGGAACTTCGCTGGTGACGCTGCTGTCAGCGTTTGGGGTTTTGATGTCGATCCATACCCATCGCAAGTGGATCGCACAGGTTTGAATAAGGTGAAGAGTTCAATGCAAGTAATGCGTGGCTGGGCGACTCGATGCGCGCCGTGGGTTGGCCTGGTTGGCCTCCTTGGGAGCGTGCAGGAAGCGCTGGCCGGCGAATACGAAGGCTCACCTCAGGTGGCCGAGTTCGTCGGTGAAATGACCCGCGATTATGGTTTCGCCGGTGAACAACTGATGGGTGTGTTCCGCGAGGCGCAGCGCAAACAGTCGATTCTCGACGCCATCTCCCGACCTGCCGAGCGGGTCAAACAGTGGAAAGAATATCGCCCGATGTTCATCACCGACGCGCGCATCGCCCGTGGTGTGGACTTCTGGCGTCAGCACGAGGCTACGCTGGCCCGAGCCGAGCAGGAATACGGCGTACCGGCACAAGTCATCGTGTCGATCATCGGCGTCGAGACCTTTTTCGGACGTAATACCGGTAATTTCCGGGTGATCGATGCCTTGTCGACGCTCGGTTTCGACTATCCTCCCCGTGCCGAATTTTTCCGCAAGGAACTGCGTGAGTTCCTGCTGCTGGCGCGTGAAGAACAGGTCGATCCATTGACCCTCAAAGGCTCGTACGCCGGGGCAATGGGCCTGCCGCAGTTCATGCCGAGCAGCTTCCGCGCCTACGCGGTGGATTTTGACGGTGACGGCCACATCAATATCTGGAACAACCCGGACGATGCGATCGGCAGCGTTGCCAGCTATTTCAAGCGTCACGGCTGGGTTGCGGGTGAGCCGGTGGTCAGCCGCGCCGATGTCCGTGGCGAGCAGGTCGATGAAGGCCTGACCACCGGCATCGAGCCGACAAAAACGGTCGGAGAGTTGCGGGCGCTGGGCTGGTCAAGTCATGATGCGCTGCGCGATGATATGCCGGTTACTGCATTTCGCCTCGAAGGCGAGAACGGCCCTGAATACTGGATGGGCCTGAAGAATTTCTACGCGATCACGCGTTATAACCGCAGCGTGATGTACGCCATGGCCGTACATCAACTGTCTGAACAGCTGGTACAAGCACGGGGCGTCAAGTAATGCAGGCATTGCCTAACAATAAACCCCTGAAGCTGGTGGCCTTCGCTGCGTTGGCAGTACTGGTCGCCAGTTGCACGACCAGCCGTTCGCCGACGCCGAAAACAACCTCATCCACTGCTGTGCGTGCGCAGCCGGGTCTGGACATCAACCGTGCGCACAAAGACGGCGCACCGTGGTGGGACGTCGATGTCTCGCGTATTCCCGATGCCACGCCGACCCTGCACACCGGCCCGTACAAGGCCAACCCGTACACCGTACTGGGCAAAACCTACTTCCCGTTGCAGGAATCCAAGACCTACGTCGCGTCTGGCACGGCGTCCTGGTACGGCACCAAGTTTCACGGTCAGAACACCGCCAACGGCGAGGTCTACGACCTGTACGGCATGAGTGCCGCCCACAAGACATTGCCACTGCCAAGTTACGTTCGGGTGACCAACCTGGACAATAACCGCACGGTGATTCTGCGCGTCAATGACCGTGGGCCGTTCTATTCCGATCGCATCATCGACTTGTCCTACGCCGCCGCGAAAAAACTCGGTTACGCCGAAACCGGCACTGCGCGCGTCAAGGTCGAAGGCATCGATCCGCAGCAATACTGGGCCGCCAAGGGTCGTCCGGCACCGCTGATGCTCAACGAGCCGCAGGTCGCGCAGAACAGCGCGCCGGTGATCACGGCTTCGGCCGGCACCGTCGAGCAATGGACGCCGCCACCGCAGCAACATGCCTCCGACACCGTCCCCGTGCCGATGAGTGCAAAAAAAAACGCTTCTGCAACAGCAACTGGCCAGTATCTGCAGGTGGGCGCGTTCGCCAACCCGGACGCTGCAGAACTCCTGAGGTCGAAGCTCAGCGGGATGGTGAGCGCTCCGGTGTTTATCAGCTCGATCGTGCGCAATCAGCAGACCCTGCATCGGGTACGCCTGGGGCCGATCGGCTCGCCGGGTGAAATTGCCCAGGTGCAGAACAGCGTGCGCCTGGCCAACCTTGGTTCGCCAAGTGTGGTCACTGAATAAGTAGCAACGTAGAACTTGATTGACGGTTCACCAGCGATTGGGGGGTGAACCAGGTTGTTGGCTCGTCGAAGAACAAAAGCCCGGCAAGGGTGACTGGAGTGAGCAACTGAACCCGCGATGGCCCGTTAGAAAGCCATCTGATTAAATTTTGTCCGCAAGGGCAGTTTCCATTAGCGATTTCGAGAGACGGATGAACATCACCACCTTTGCCAAACGCCTGTGTCTGCTAGTCCCGCTGCTCCTCTCGCCAGCCGCCTTCGCGGCCGAGATGATGCCGTCGCCACCACAACTGGCCGCCAAAGCCTACGTTCTGATGGACGCCAGCAGCGGCAACGTGCTGGTAGAGAACAATGGTGACCAGCGTCTGCCACCGGCCAGCCTGACCAAACTGATGACCGCGTACATCGCGACCCTGGAAATCCGTCGCGGCCAGATCGGTGAAAACGATCCGGTGACCGTCAGCGAAAACGCCTGGCGCACCGGCGGTTCGCGGATGTTCATCAAGGTTGGCTCGCAGGTGACTGTCAGCGACCTGCTGCACGGCATCATCATCCAGTCCGGCAACGACGCCAGCGTCGCACTGTCCGAGCACATCGCCGGCAGCGAAGATGCGTTCGCCGACCTGATGAACAAGACGGTCACCGATCTGGGCATGACCAACACTCACTTCATGAACCCGACCGGTCTGCCAAACCCTGAGCACTATTCGTCGGCTCACGACATGGCGATTCTGGCCCGCGCGATCATCCACGAAGACCCGGCTCACTACGCGATCTACTCGCAGAAAGAGTTCTTCTGGAACGGCATCAAGCAGCCTAACCGCAACCTGCTGCTGTGGCGCGACAAGACCGTTGACGGTCTGAAAACCGGTCACACCGACGAAGCCGGCTACTGCATGGTGTCCTCGGCTGTACGTGACGGCCAGCGTCTGATCGCCGTGGTGTTCGGCACCAACAGTGAAGTGGCTCGCGCCGCTGAAACCCAGAAGCTGCTGACTTACGGTTTCCGCTTCTTCGAAACCCAGACCTTCTATCAGAAGGGCACCGAACTGGCTCAAGCCCCGGTGTGGAAAGGCACCACCAATCAAGTCAAGGCCGGCCTGGCTGAAGACCTGACCATGACCCTGCCAAAAGGCCAGCTGAAGAAGCTCGCTGCGAGCATGACCATGAACCCGCAACTGATCGCGCCAATCGCCAAGGGCGACGTGATCGGTAAAGTCGAAGTCAAACTGGAAGACAAGGTCGTGCACAGCGCTGACCTGATCGCTCTGGATGGCGTCGAGGAGGGTGGTATCTTCCGCCGCATGTGGGATAGCATCCGTCTATTCTTCTTCGGCTTGTTCAACTGATTTGTGTTGACCTGCATGGCCCCGCCCCGATCCGGTGCGGGGCCATGCGCGTTAACACGGCTTGCGCTCTAGAGGCCGTTACGCCATGACCGATACCGAAGTAAAGGCGCCAAAGATCGAATTCCCTGTAACGGATTATCCCGTTAAGGTGATCAGCGATACCGGTGTGGGCAACAAAGACAAGATCATCGACATCGTCAAAAAACACGCGACCATCAATGATGAGCGCATCGACGAGCGTCAAAGCACCAACGGCAAATACACCACCATCCAGTTGCACATCGTGGCGACCGATCAGGATCAGCTGTACAACATCAACAGCGAACTGCGGGCAACCGGTTTCGTGCACATGGTGCTGTGATGTCCGGCACGCTGGGCTTTCGTGAGCTCGGCCAGATGGCGTACGAGCCGGTCTGGCATGCCATGCAACGCTTTACCAACGAACGCGGCAGTGATGCCGCCGACGAAATCTGGCTCGTCGAACACCCGCCGGTGTTCACTCAGGGCCAGGCCGGCAAGGCCGAACACTTGTTGCTGCCGGGTGATATCCCGGTGGTGCAGGTCGATCGCGGCGGGCAAGTGACTTATCATGGCCCCGGCCAATTGGTCGCTTACCTGTTGCTGGATGTCCGCAAGCTGGGTTTCGGCGTGCGTGATCTGGTCAGCCGCATGGAGCTTTGCCTGATCGAACTGTTGGCCAGCTACGGGGTAACCGCAGCGGCCAAGCCAGATGCTCCCGGCGTCTACGTCGACGGAGCGAAAATCGCTTCTCTGGGTTTGCGGATTCGCCACGGTTGTTCCTTTCATGGCCTGGCCCTGAACGTGGATATGAACCTGGAACCGTTTCGACGGATTAATCCCTGCGGCTATGCCGGGCTGGCGATGACCCAGCTGAGCGACCACGCAGGATCGATTGAATTTGCCGAGGTAAGTGCCCGGCTGCGCGCGCAGCTCGTCAAACACCTCGACTATGCTGAGCAGACGACCCTGACGGGCGGAATCGACTGATATGACTACTGATGCAGTGCAAACCATGATCCCGACGCTCGACGTGACCGAGCGCCCGGCCCCGCGTCCCAAGGTAGAAGCGGGCGTCAAGCTGCGCGGCGCCGAGAAGGTTGCACGCATCCCGGTAAAGATCATTCCGACCACCGAGCTGCCGAAGAAACCTGACTGGATTCGTGTGCGCATCCCGGTTTCGCCGGAAGTCGACCGGATCAAGAGCCTGTTGCGCAAACACAAGCTGCACAGCGTTTGCGAAGAAGCGTCCTGCCCGAACCTCGGCGAGTGCTTCTCCGGCGGCACCGCGACTTTCATGATCATGGGCGACATCTGCACCCGTCGCTGCCCGTTCTGCGACGTCGGCCACGGTCGTCCGAAGCCACTGGACGTCAACGAGCCGGAAAGCTTGGCCATCGCCATCGCCGACCTCAAGCTCAAGTACGTGGTGATCACCTCGGTTGACCGCGACGACCTGCGTGACGGCGGTGCCCAGCACTTTGCCGACTGCATCCGCGAAATCCGCAAGCTGTCGCCGAACGTGCAACTGGAAACCCTCGTGCCGGATTATCGTGGCCGCATGGACGTCGCGCTGGAAATCACCGCCGCCGAGCCGCCAGATGTGTTCAACCACAACCTGGAAACCGTGCCGCGCCTGTACAAGGCTGCGCGTCCGGGTTCGGATTACCAGTGGTCGCTGACCCTGCTGCAACGCTTCAAGCAGATGATGCCGCACATCCCTACCAAATCCGGCCTGATGCTGGGTCTGGGCGAGACCGACGAAGAAGTCATCGAAGTCATGAAGCGCATGCGCGAACACGACATCGACATGCTGACCCTCGGTCAGTACCTGCAGCCGTCGCGCAGCCACTTGCCGGTGCAGCGTTTCGTGCACCCGGACACCTTCGCCTGGTTCGCCGAAGAAGGTTACAAGATGGGCTTCAAAAACGTTGCCTCGGGCCCGCTGGTGCGTTCTTCGTATCACGCTGACGAGCAAGCGAAGCTGGTCAAGGCTGAGTTGATGGGTTCCTGATTCAGCGCTGAATAAAATGCCCGCCGTGGCTTTAAGTCCGGCGGGCTTTTTTTTGCCTGCTTTCCTGACTACTGTGTGCGCATGACTTCACACTGGGAGCCCCATGGATGACCGTTCGACCGACCCACAGCCTATTTCCGCATAAACCCGTGCCGGCGCTGCCGTCAGAGGGCGTGATCGGCGTTATCGCGCCTGCCGGGCCGGGTGCGCTGGACAGCGACAAGGCGGTGCAGTGGATGCGCGCTCGCGGTTATGCGCTGAAGGTGTTTCCCGGCGTCTATGAAAAGGATGGCTATCTGGCTGGCAGCGATGAGGTGCGGCTTAACGATCTGCACGCAGCGTTCGCCGATGCCGAGGTCGATGCAATCATTTGCCTGCGCGGCGGCTACGGCACGCCGCGCCTGCTGGATCGGATCGACTACGACCTGCTCAGCCGAAACGCCAAACCCTTTGTCGGTTACAGCGACATCACCGCGCTGCACCTCGCGATCAGCCGTTACGCCGGGTTTGTGACCTTTCACGGGCCGCTGCTCAACGCTGACCTGCTTGGTGACAAAGAGCCCCCGACCGTGACGTCATTCTTCGCCATGCTGCGTGGTCAGTTGAAAGCGGGGAGTGTGCTCAGCCACCCGGTGGCTTGCCCCTTGACCACCGTTGAGCCCGGCGTTGCCCATGGGCGTTTGCTAGGTGGCAATCTGGCGATGATCGCGGCGACGTTGGGCACGCCTTACGAAATTGATGTCGAAGGGGTGATCCTGCTGATCGAAGACATCAACGAGCCGCTATATCGCATCGATCGATTGCTGACGCAGATGCGCCTGGCCGGGAAGCTGGCGAGGTTGCGTGGGGTGTTGGTGGGGGATGTCGCGGGGGTGGATATGGATGCGTTGAACCGTTTGCTCAAGCAGACGTTCGAGCCGTTACGGATTCCGGTGTTGTCGGGGTGGCGCAGCGGGCATTGTGATCCGAACCTGACGTTGCCGATGGGCGCGCTGGTAAGGCTGGATGCCGGGAAGAAGGAATTGATGCTGGAGCAGGATGTGGTGACCCGATAAAGCAAAAGATCGCAGCCTTCGGCAGCTCCTACAGGGAACGCATTCCAATGTAGGAGCTGCCGAAGGCTGCGATCTTTTGATCTTGCTTTACTGTGTACGCAAGCTCTCAAGCAGCTTATGCGTCGGATACCCATCCGCCGGCCAGCCAAACGACTGCTGCGCACTGCGGATCGCCTTGCGCGTGTTAGCGCCGATAATCCCGTCCGCCGTGCCCGCATCAAAGTTGCGCGCGCTCAACAGGTTCTGCAGTTCAATGCGCTCGCTGCGGCTGAGCGGCATGTCATCTTTCGGCCAGGTGCCGTTAATCAGACCACCGCCACTGAAGCGCTCAGACAACAAACCGACCGCCAACGCATACGACGAAGAGTTGTTGTATTTGAGGATCGCGCGGAAGTTATCCAGCACCAGGAACGCCGGGCCACGATAACCGGCCGGCAGCAGCAGTGCGGCGGACAATTGCTCGGAGCCCGCCGGAGCCTGACCGCCATTCGGCAGAATCACACCCAGTTGGCGCCATTCAGCAACGCTTTTGCGCATCACACCGTCAGCCAGTGTGTAGTTGAAACCGCTCGGCAGTTGCACCTCGAAACCCCACGGCTGACCCCGCTGCCAGCCGGAGCTTTGCAGGTAGTGCGCGGTCGAGGCCAGCGCATCGGCCGGGCTGCCCCAGATGTCGCGGCGACCATCACCGTCAAAATCCACGGCGTGCGTGTTGTAGGTAGTCGGAATGAACTGGGTCTGACCCATCGCGCCAGCCCAGGAGCCAAGCATCTTCTCCGGCGTGATATCGCCCTGTTGCAGGATCTGCAGGGCGGCAATCAATTGCGCATGGGCAAAGCCAGGACGGCGACCTTCGTAGGCGAGGGTGGCCAGCGAATTGATCACTGACTTTGTGCCCTGCAACTGGCCGAAGTTACTTTCCATGCCCCACACCGACACCAGCGCCTGACGGTCGACGCCGTAACGCTGTTCGATGCTTTGCAGAATGTCGGCGTACTGATTGATCAGCGCCTGACCTTTGCGTACGCGCAACGGCGAAAGCGCGCCATCGAGGTATTCCCACACCGGGCGGGAGAACTCCGGCTGGCTGCGGTCAGCGCGGATGATGCTCGCGTCAAAGCTGACGTTGGCAAATGCGCGATCGAACAGCTCAGGGCTAATGCCGGCGGCCAAGGCATCCTTACGGAAGCCTGCTTGCCATTCGGCAAAGGTCTGGGTCGGCTGAAGATCGAGAGAGTCGGCGGACGGCACTACCGGCGGGATGATCGCTGGGGCCGTGGCGACAGGGGCAGCTTGAAGAGGTTGCGCATCGGCGGCGGTGGGTTTTTCCGCGCAGGCGACAAGCAGGATGAAGCTGGAGGCAGCGATCAATTGGCGCACAGGCCAACGATGGGAAAGACTTAGGGGCATGCACAGTTCCAGGGGAAACGAGTCAAGTGCAGACCTTAACATGAGCGGGGGGTACTGCGCTTTAAGCAGCCAGAAAGTAAGAAGCCTCCCAGCTGTCAGACTGGAAGGCTTCGCGGCGGTAGCTGCCTTTACCCTTGGTTGGTCGTTCCTGGCGACTGCGGAACAGGGGCTGGGCGACGATGGATTTGGCCTTGTTGGGGCCATGCTTTGCTGGCTTTTTGCTCATGAGGGTTCTCTCATTGGGGTGGGTTTTGCGGGGGAAATAATCTGCCGATGTTGGGCGTCTGTCTATAGGCCAAATGTGGGCGCGCATTGTAGGAAACAAGAGCAAAAGATCGCAGCGTGCCGCAGCTCCTACAAGGATCGGTGTAGGAGCTGCCGAAGGCTGCGATCTTTTGCTCTTATTCAGCAGGCAGTGTCAGACGCTGGCCAGCCATCAACAATGCCAATCGGCTCAGGCTCATCCACGGCGAACCCGCCGCCTGGCCCTTGATCTGCGCATCAATGCGCTGAGCTTCCAGCAGCAACTGCGCCCAGCGTTGCGCCGTGTAGCGTTGCAGGGCTTTGCTCATCAGCGGTTTGCGCTTGTCCCAGACCGGCGGTTTCGCCTGACTGAAACATTTGTCCAGCGGCGTGCCCTGACTGTACTGCAGCGAGATATTGGCCAGCAGGCGCAATTCCCGCGCCAATGCCCAGAGAATCACCGGCGGCTCGACACCTTCACCGCGCAAGCCTTCGAGCATGCGCAGAGCATGCGCTGGTTCGCCGTTGAGCACAGCGTCGGTCAGGCCGAAAACGTCAAACCGCGCACTGTCGGCCACAGCGGCCTGCACGGTTTCAACGGTGATCTGTCCGCCTTCCGCCATCAGCTTGAGCTTTTCGATTTCCTGCGCGGCGGCGAGCAAGTTGCCCTCGACACGCGCGGCAATCAATTCGACCGCGTCCTGACTGGCCGACAACCCGGCCTGCGACAGACGCTGACGAATCCAGCTCGGCAGTTGATTGGCATCCACCGGCCAGATCTGAATGAACTGGGTCTGCTGGCCTTCGACCAGCGCCTTGCCCCACTTGGTTTTCTGCGCACTGCCATCGAGCTTGGGCAAGCTGATCAACAGCACCGTGTCTTCAGCGGGACGCGAGCAATATTCGATGAAAGCGGCAGCGCCTTTGTCACCGGGTTTGCCCGAGGGCAGACGCAGTTCCAGCAGGCGTTTTTCCGCGAACAACGACATGCTGGCGCCGGCCTGCAACAACGTACCCCAATCGAAATTGGCGCCGGCGGCAAAGACCTGGCGTTCGTCGAAACCTTGCTCGCGGGCAGCACGGCGGATGGCGTCGGCAGCTTCCTGACACAGCAGCGGGTCATCGCCACTGATGATGTAGACCGGCGCAAGGGCGCCTTGCAGGTGTTTACCGAGTTGGGCGGGGGCGAGCTTCATAAGAAAGGTCGAACGGGGCGCCTGAGCGCCCCGAACATCTTACTGCTGCGGTACTTCGAGCGGCGACTGACGCGGGGTTTCCGCTTCAGCTTTCTGCGCCGCTTCCAGGGCCTGGGCTTCTGCCTTGGCGCGGGCATCGGCGGTCGCCTGCAGTTGATCCAGTTGCGCCGGAGTCAGCTGTTGCAGACGCAGCATCATGCGCTGTACCAGTTCGCGACGGGTTTCGCGACGGGCGTCGTTGGCTTCCTGATCGGAACCAACGAGGTTGTTGCCGTCGTGAATGAACACCTTCTGCACTTCAAGCTTGTCGCTCAGCAGGTTCAGGTTGTTGGCGCCGAGAATGTCGTAGCTGAGCACGGTGCTCACCTGATATTCGCCGGTGGTGCCGTTACCCGAGTAGCTGAGGATGCGCTGGTTTTCCTGCTCGTTGGACAGGAACAGCTTGTACGGCGCGCCGGAAACAACCTTCACGCCGCTGGATTCCAGTACCTGGCGCAGTTGCGTCACGGTCTCGCCGTAAGCGTTACGGGCGCTCAGGTCGAGCTCCTTGATCGCCAGTTCGTTGGTGCCGGTACCGCGCAGCTGGAAACCGCAGGCGCTCAACAGAACGGCGAGGCCCATCACCAGCAGATTGCGTTTGATCATTGTGTTGCTCCCCTTGAAACCAGGTGGGCCGACCGTGCGGCCCGAAAGGTTTTACTCGGCGTCAGGCGAACCTGAAGCCCGATCCAATTAGCTGGCGACGATGTTGACCAGTTTCCCCGGCACAACGATCACTTTACGAATGGTCAGACCGTCGACGAAACGCAGAACGTTTTCGTTGCCACGGGCTGCCGCTTCAACTTCTTCACGGGTGGCGCTGGCCGGCATTTCGATCTGGCCGCGCAGCTTGCCGTTGACCTGGATCACCAGGGTCAGGCTGTCCTGCACCAGCGCGCTTTCGTCCACGGCTGGCCAACCGGCGTCGATCACTGCATCGGCGTGACCCAGTTGATTCCACAGTTCGTGGCTGATGTGCGGGGTGATCGGTGCCAGCAACAGCGTTACGGCTTCCAGGCCTTCGTGAACCAGAGCGCGATCCTGTTCGGTGCCTTGTGCGGCTTTTTCCAGCACGTTCATCAGCGTCATCACCTGAGCGATGGCGGTGTTGAATTTGTGGTTCTGGCCGACGTCGTGGCTGGCTTGTTTGATGGCCACGTGGATCGAACGGCGAACGGCTTTCTGCTCGTCATTCAGGCTGGCGATGTCGAGCTTGCCCGGCAAGCCCTGACCAACGTGCGCTTGCGCCAGACGCCAGACGCGCTTGAGGAAACGGTGCGAGCCTTCAACGCCAGAGTCCGACCATTCGGCGCTCATGTCAGGCGGCGAGGCGAACATCATGAACAGGCGGCAGGTGTCGGCGCCGAACTGATCGATCATCGACTGAGGGTCGACGCCGTTGTTTTTCGACTTGGCCATTTTCTCGGTGCCGCCGATTTCCACCGGCAGACCGTCGGATTTCAGCTTGGCGCTGATGACCTTGGCTTTGCTGTCACGTTCGAGTTCTACATCCGCCGGGTTGAACCAGGTGTAAGCACCGTTGGCTTCGCGACGATAGTAGGTTTCGGCGATCACCATGCCTTGGGTCAGCAGGTTCTTGAACGGCTCGTTCGAGCTCACCAGACCTTCATCGCGCATCAGCTTGTGGAAGAAGCGCGCGTACAGCAGGTGCAGAATCGCGTGTTCGATACCGCCGATGTACTGATCGACCGGCAGCCAGTGATCAGCTGCGGATTTTTCCACCAGACCGCCTTCAAAGTGCGGCGAGGCGTAACGGGCGTAGTACCACGACGACTCGACGAAGGTGTCCATGGTGTCGGTTTCACGCTTGGCAGGCTGGCCGCATTTCGGGCAGCTGCATTCGTAAAACTCAGGCATGCGCGCCAGCGGCGAACCGGCACCGTCCGGCACCACGTCTTCCGGCAGAACGACAGGCAGTTGATCTTCCGGCACCGGCACGTCACCGCACGCATCGCAGTGGATGATCGGGATCGGGCAGCCCCAGTAGCGCTGACGGCTGATGCCCCAGTCGCGCAGGCGGAACTGAGTACGCGAGGCGCCCAGTTCTTTCTTGATCAGGGCGACTTCCATGGCGTCGAACGCGCCAGCGAAGTCGAGACCGTCGAACTCGCCGGAGTTGATCAGTGTGCCGTGCTCGCCGTAGGCGTCTTGCCACGGCGCAGGGTTGCTGTCGCCAGAGCTGGTACGCACGACCGATTTAACCGGCAGGTTGTACTTGTGGGCGAATTCGAAATCGCGCTCGTCGTGCGCCGGTACCGCCATCACAGCGCCGTCGCCGTAGTGCATCAGCACATAGTTGGCGACCCACACCGGCAGTTTCTCGCCAGTCAGCGGGTGCTCGACGAACAGGCCGGTCGGCAGGCCTTTCTTTTCCTGCGTGGCGACGTCGGCTTCAGCGACGCTGCCGCCCTTGCATTCAGCGATGAACGCTTGCAGCTCAGGGTTGTTTTTCGCGGCCAGGGTGGCCAGCGGGTGCTCGGCAGCCACGGCGACATAGGTCGCGCCCATCAGGGTGTCCGGACGGGTAGTGAAGACTTTGAGGGTGCCGGCTTCGCCGATCGAATCGACGTTGTACGGGAACTGCACTTCCATGCCGCGGGATTTGCCGATCCAGTTGCGCTGCATGGTCTTGACCTGTTCAGGCCAGCCAGTCAGTTCGTCGAGGCTCTCCAGCAGCTCATCCGCGTAGGCGGTGATCTTGAAGTAGTACATCGGGATTTCGCGCTTTTCGATCAGCGCGCCGGAACGCCAGCCACGACCGTCGATCACCTGTTCGTTAGCGAGAACGGTCTGGTCGATCGGATCCCAGTTCACGGTGCCGTTTTTACGGTAGATCACACCTTTTTCGAACAGGCGAGTGAACAGCCATTGTTCCCAACGGTAGTAATCCGGCTTGCAGGTGGTGACTTCGCGCGACCAGTCGACCGCCAGACCCAGGCTGCGCAGCTGGGTTTTCATGTAGGCGATGTTTTCGTAGGTCCACTTGGCCGGGGCTACGTTGTTCTTCATTGCGGCGTTTTCTGCCGGCATGCCGAAAGCGTCCCAACCCATCGGTTGCAGAACGTTCTTGCCGAGCATGCGCTGGTAGCGGGAGATCACGTCGCCGATGGTGTAGTTGCGCACGTGCCCCATGTGTAGCTTGCCGCTGGGGTAAGGGAACATCGACAGGCAGTAGAAAGTCTCCTTGCCTGGCTGTTCACTGACTTCAAAGGACTTTTGCTCATCCCAGAACGACTGGGCGGCGGCTTCAATTTCACGGGGCTGATATTGTTCGTGCATGGCTACTTTTGTACTGGATAGGGGTGGCCTAATCCTCTTCAACGCAGGTTCCGGGGTTGGCCCGGACGAGCTGGAAGTGGAATTACAGGAAGCGCCGTAGCATACATGACCGCGCTTGGCCTAGGGAAACCCTGATTACAGCTACATGTCCCGCAATACTTGCGTCGGGGCCGTTGGTCGCGGCGTACAGCCGGTTTGTGCAGCGAAGCTAAGCTCTAACTGGGGAGTGAGTCTTATCTTCAATGAGGTGAGGGATGGTGGAGCAACGGCAAAAAAACGTGAATAAACCCGAGTTGTACGAGAGGTTGATCGACCGTCTGGGTATGGCCCTGGACGCAGTAAAAACCGCTGACCGGCTGCGCGACGAGCGCCCCCTGGAACTGGAATTGCGTGGCTTGAGCCCCGCTGAGTTCAAACTGGTCAAGGCCTATCTGGATCGCAGTGAGCGTGAAACGCACGGCTGCCTGTCACAAGCAGTGAAGCAGCTCGATGCAGCACATTCGGCCAAGGTCATCTGGCTCAAGGACAAGGCGCCCGGCAGAGACACCGTCAAAGTACGGGCTATGCAGGCCAAGTAAGCGCATGGCAGGTCAAGAAACGGATCTTTTTCAACGGGATCCCACCTACTGGTTGTAACGCGTTATTAACACTCTTAGGCTTCGGGCATCTTTGGAGATGCCCGATGCCCTTTCGCTATTTCATCAAACAACTTCTATTGCCGCCCGGCATTCTTTTGCTGCTGTTGCTGGCTGCGTGGTGGCTGCGCCGCTCGCGACCGCGATTGGCTGGATTGTGTTTTGCCATTGGTTTTGGTGGGTTCTGGTTGATGAGCCTGCCCGTTGTCGTGCAGTGGGGCGCGAAGGCGCTGGAGCGTGAGCCGCCGCTGGCGCGTGAGGAATGGGCGACGCTGGCGCAACGGGCTGACGCGATTGTGGTGTTGGACTCCGGACGTGAGCGTGGCGATCTGGCCTGGGGTGAAGACCAGCCGACCGGCGTCGGGCTTGAACGTCAGCGTTATGCGGCGCGCCTGGCCAAGGCCTCGGGCTTGCCGATTTTGACTTCGGGCGGCCTGCATTACGGCACGCCGCCGACCGAGGCGAAGTTGATGGCTGATTCACTGCGTGATGACTTCGGCGTGACCGTGCGTTGGCAGGAAGGGGAAAGCCGTACGACGTGGGAGAACGCCAAATTCAGCGCCGACATTCTATTGCCGCAAGGGATCAAGCGCGTGGTCGTGGTGACGCAGGCGTGGCACATGCCGCGCTCGGTATGGAGTTTTGAACAGGCAGGATTTGAAGTGGTGCCGGCGCCGGTGGGCTTTTTGGGCACTGATAACGCGAGACCGTTTGGTGGCTGGTTGCCGGAATTCAAATCGATCTGGCAGAGCGGGCAGTTGCTGAATGAAGCGGTGGGGCAGGTGGGGTATTCGCTGTTTTACCGCTGAAGATCAAAAGATCGCAGCCTGCGGCAGCTCCTACAAGGGTTGAATACAAATCCCCTGTAGGAGCTGCCGAAGGCTGCGATCTTTTGCTTTAAAGGGTTTTTGAGATCCGGCTAGCCATCAGCGCCCAGCCAAACAGCAGCAAACACAAAATCATCAGCGGCCACGAGCGGTATTGCAGATACGGCGTCAGGTTGTGCATCGGCACCACTTCGCCGTACAGCACACCCTGTTCAAACTGCGGAATCTGTTCGGTGATCTGCCCGAACGGGTTGATCAAACCGGTTACGCCATTGTTGGTCGCGCGGATCATCCAGCGACCCGCTTCCAGTGCGCGCATCTGCGCCATCTGCAAATGTTGCAGCGGGCCGATCGAGGTGCCGAACCAGGTGTCGTTGCTGATCGTCAGCAGCAAATCACTGCGCGCCGACAGGCCGGCAGCGAAGTCCGGGTACACCACTTCGTAGCAGATGAACGGCGCAATCTGATAACCCTTGGCTTGCAGCAACGCTTGGTCGGCCGGGCCACGGGCGAAGTCAGACATCGGCAAATCAAAGAACGCGATCAAGCCACGCAGCACGTCCTGCAACGGCACGTACTCGCCGAACGGCACCAGTTTCTGCTTCAGGTAAGTGCCATCGCCTTCGCCGACCACGGTGATGCCGTTGAAGAAGCGTTTTTCGTGACGAACCATTTCGCGGATCGGCACGCCGGTAATCAATGCGGATTTACGCTCGGCGGCGAAGTTGCCCATCATGCTCAGGTAGCCTTCGGCAGATTCCTTGAGCACCGGCACAGCGGTTTCCGGCCAGATCAGCAGATCCACCGGTTTCGAGCGGAAACTCAGATCGCGGTACAAAGCCAACTGCGCGTTGAGTTCGGCCGGATCCCATTTCATGCTTTGCGCGACGTTGCCCTGAATCGCAGCAACGCTCAAAGGCGCGCCCGACGGACTCGTCCAGGCATGATCCTTAAGCGCGAAACCCGCCACCCAAGGCCCGACCAACAGCACCAGACCGGCGACAACAAAAGCTTTGCGGCGGCTTTGCAGCAAACGCGGTGCGTTGTAGATCAGCGCAGCAGTCAGCGCCAGCACAAACCCTACAAGCCACATGCCACCGACCGGCGCGAGCCCCGCTAGCGGGCCGTCGAGCTGGCTGTAACCCGAGTACAACCACGGGAAACCGGTGAGGAACCAGCCACGAAACATTTCCTGACCAACCCACAGCGCAGCAAACGCGAGGGCATCGGCCAGCGGCGCTTCGTTGCGACGCAACCAGCGCGCCCAAATCCAGGCGGGCAGGGCGAAGAACCAGGCAATCGCGGCGGTAAACAGCAGCATCAGGAACCCGGCCAGCAGCACCGAAGCGCCGCCGAAATGGTGGATGCTGTAATAGATCCAGCTGGTGCCGGCGCCGAACAGGCCGAAACCGAAGCACCAGCCACGGCCCAGCGCCTGACGCGGGCTTAGCTCGCGCAGACCGGCGTAGAACAAGCCGACTGCGAGCAAGGCCAGCGGCCAGATGTTGAAAGGCGCCAGAGCGAAGGTGGTGATTGCACCGGCCGCCACGGCCAGCAGGTTACCGGGCCAGCCGGGGCGGGTTGTCCAGCGCATTTCAATCCTTAGAGGTATTACCGGGCGATTGGCGTGAGTCGCAGCAAATGAATCCGACGGCTGTCGGCGTTCAGGATGCGGAAACGATAGGCGCCGATTTCAGTGATTTCGTTGCGTTTTGGCAAGTGCCCGAACGCGCTCATCACCAGACCGCCGACGGTGTCGAACTCGTCGTCGGAGAATTCGCTGTCGAAGAACTCGTTGAAGTTCTCGATCGGCGTCAGGGCCTTGATCAGGAAATCACCACTTGGCAGCGGCTTGATGTAGCTGTCTTCTTCGACGTCGTGCTCGTCTTCGATGTCGCCGACGATCTGTTCCAGCACGTCTTCGATGGTCACCAGACCGGCCACGCCGCCGTATTCGTCGATGACGATGGCCATGTGGTTGTGGTTGGCGCGGAATTCACGCAGCAACACGTTCAGACGCTTGGACTCCGGCACGAACGTGGCCGGGCGCAGCAGATCCTTGATGTTGAAGCTGTCGCCATTTTCCTTGAGGATCAGCGGCAGCAGATCCTTGGCCAGCAGCACGCCCATCACGTCGTCATGGCTTTCGCCGATGACCGGATAGCGCGAGTGGGCCGAGTCGACCACGGCCGGGAGGAATTCACGGGGTGTCTGGGTCGCCTTGATGCTGATCATCTGCGAGCGCGGCACCATGATGTCGCGTACTTGCAGGTCAGCCACCTGAATGGCGCCTTCGACGATGGCCAGCGCTTCGCTGTCCAGCAGTTTGTTCTGATGTGCATCACGCAGCAGCTCGAGGAGCTCCTGACGGTTCTTCGGCTCGTGGGCAAAAGCCTGGGTGAGTTTACCCAGCCATGACTTCTGCCCGTTGCTCGATCGATCTTCGCTCATAGCGATTACTCTGAATCCTTTGTTGTAACGATAGGGGATGTTTCGGTTTCGTCGTCCGCGTACGGATCGGGATAGCCCAATTCGGCAAGCAACTCGCGTTCCAGTGCTTCCATTTCTTCGGCTTCGTCGTCATCTATATGGTCGTAACCAAGCAGATGCAAGCAGCCGTGAATGACCAGATGCGCCCAATGGGCCTTTAGTTCCTTGCCTTGCTCGGCGGCTTCGCGCTCGACCACGGCCACGCAGATCACCAGATCGCCGAGCAACGGGATGTCGAGAAACTCGTCGGGCACGTCTGCAGGGAACGACAGGACGTTGGTCGCGTAATCCTTTTGGCGCCAGGTGTGGTTGAGCTCGCGGCCTTCTTCCTCGTCGACCAGACGAATGGTCATTTCCGAGTCAGCGGTGCGCTGGCGCAGGGCCAGTTCGCACCACAGACGGAAGTCGGCTTCACTCGGCGCGTTCGCTTCAGTCGCGATTTGCAGGTCTAGCTCAAGCATTTCGCGAGGTGTCCTTGGGTGCTTCGTCACGGTTTTCGAAGCGCTCGTAGGCTTCGACAATCCGCTGTACCAAAGGATGGCGCACGACGTCTTTCGGCTGGAAGTGCGTGAAACTGATGCCCGGCACGTCTTTGAGCACTTCGATCACATGGTGCAGACCCGATTTGGTGCCTTTCGGTAGGTCGACCTGGGTGATGTCACCGGTGATGACCGCTGTAGAACCAAAGCCAATCCGCGTGAGGAACATTTTCATCTGTTCAACGGTGGTGTTCTGGCTCTCGTCGAGAATGATGAAGCTGTTGTTCAGCGTACGACCGCGCATGTAGGCCAGCGGCGCAACTTCGATCACCTGGCGTTCGATCAGCTTGGCGACGTATTCGAAGCCGAGCATCTCGTAGAGCGCGTCGTAGAGCGGGCGCAAATACGGGTCGATCTTCTGCGACAGGTCGCCGGGCAGGAAGCCGAGTTTTTCACCCGCTTCAACCGCCGGACGCACCAGCAGGATGCGGCGGATCTGCTCACGTTCCAGTGCATCGACAGCGCAAGCCACGGCCAGATAGGTCTTGCCGGTACCGGCCGGGCCAATGCCGAAGTTGATGTCGTTACCGAGGATTTCCTTCACGTAGCGCAGCTGATTCAAGCCGCGCGGGCGAATCATGCCTTTCTTGGTGCGCAGGGCAACGGAGGCTTCGGCGGGGGCGTGATTGTCCAGCTCGACCACGGCCGATTCCTGCAGGAACAGGTGCACCGTATCTGGCGACAGCTCTGAACCTTTGGTTTCCCGGTACAGGCGACGAATCAGATTTTCCGCAGACGTGGTGTGTTTGGGGTCGCCGATCAGCTCGAACTGGTTTCCGCGGTTGCGGATCTCGATCGTCAGGCGCTGTTCGATCAAGCGTAAATGCTCGTCGAATTGCCCGCACAGATTGGCGAAGCGGCGAGCCTCAAAGGGCTCGAGGATAAAACGATGTGGTTCTATGGGTGCGTTCAAGGTCGTATTTAGCCGCCCTGGGGCAATTAAGATGAAATCAAGGATAACGCCAGAGGCTTGGGTGCGAAAGCTCTTAAATAAGGTTGCCCGGTTTCAGACTCTGACGCTGTACCTGTGGGAGCGGGCTTGCTCGCGAAAGCGTCGTGTCAGCCACCATAAACGTTGCTGATACACCGC
>NZ_CACSJY010000043.1:0-49002 GCF_902706155.1 Pseudomonas sp. 18058 | reverse complement strand
GAGTATCTGGGCGTAACCGAGTGGGCAGATGAGGCGAGTGTGCGGCGTACTGGCAGCAAGCGCTGCAGCAATGCCCGGGCAAAGGCCCTCGGCTGGACGCCAACATACCCAAGCTACCGCGAAGGCTACGCCGCGATCCTCGAAGGTCGCTAAAAGCAAAAGATCGCAGCCTTCGGCAGCTCCTACATTGGAATACGTTTCCTGTAGGAGCTGCCGAAGGCTGCGATCTTTTCAGCGGTTTACTGTTTCTCGAGCAACCACTTGCGAGCACCCGGTGTGAACTGCGGCTGTTCATCCGCCAGCGCGGAGTTCACCGCTTGCAGGATTTCCAGCTCTTTGCCCTTGCGCACAAAGATCCAGTTATTGCCCTGACCGTTCTGCTGCAGCCACATGCTGTCGTTGCCGTTGCTCATCGACGCGCAATCGCCCGCCAGGCACAGCGCATATCGATCGGCACCCGGCAATCCGGACACCTGGCCATCGGCCTGGAATTGCACGGTGGCGCCTTCGCCCTCACCGCTGGTGATTTTCCAGCTGCCGCCCATGTAGGCGGAATACAGCGCACGCTCGAAACTCGCACCGATCGGCGCGCCTTCTGGTACCGGAATCGGTGCGCGATCGAACAGTTGCTCGGGTTCGTTATCGCCGGCGGCCTGTTGCAGTTGGCTGCCGTCGCGTTTCAACGCGCTGGCGGAGCTGCCGTAGAAGTCGACTTTCCAGGTGCCGGACTCTTCGCCCAGCAGCCGTCCTTCGACGTTCTCAAAACCATTGGTGTAGCGGGCCTGACTGGCCTTGGTGTTGACGTCCCACTCAAGGTTCGGGCCGTAAGCCTGAAGTGCTTCGCGCAGGGGGCCGCCCTTGGCTGCAGCATTGATCGCCACCTGATTGATCCAGGTGCCGCTGATGTCACGGTCGGCAGGGTTGCTGGCGCAGCCGCCGAGGAGGAGGGCGAGCAGCGGAAGAGCTAGCGCTTTGCGCATGGTGGAATCCTTTCAAAACCTTTTCTTGCAGAGCAGTCGGCGCGGCGTTTGAAGGCCGCGCCGTGCGCATCACTCGATGACCAGAATGGCATCCATTTCAACCTGCGAACCCTTTGGCAGGGCAGCAACGCCGATGGCGGCGCGGGCCGGGTACGGCTGGTCGAAGTATTTGCCCATGATCTCGTTGACCTTGGCGAAGTGGCTCAGGTCGGTGAGGAAGATGTTCAGTTTGACGATGTCCTTGAACGAACCACCAGCGGCTTCGGCCACGGCTTTGAGGTTCTCGAACACCTGGACGGTCTGGGCTTCGAAGCCTTCAACCAGTTCCATGGTTTTTGGATCCAGAGGAATCTGACCCGACATGTAAACAGTGTTGCCTGCCTTGATCGCCTGGGAGTAAGTACCGATGGCGGCCGGGGCCTTGTCGCTGGTGATAACAGTCTTGGTCATGTAGGACTCCTTGTTAGGGTTGCGTTATGCACGCATGCGGGTGATGCGGATCACCCCGGTCAAGGCGCGCAGTTTCTTGATCACGCGGGCCAGGTGCACTCGGTCGTGGACGCTGACCACCAACTGGACAACGCTGATGCGACCATCGCGTTCGTCCATGCTGATTTTCTCGATATTGCCGTCGGCTGCGTTGACGCTGCTGGCCAGCAGAGCGATCAGGCCGCGCTGGTGTTCCAGCTCGACGCGCAGTTCGACGTTGAATTCGCCGGTGACATCCTTGGCCCACGAGAGCTGGATGCATTTTTCCGGGTTGTGCCGGATTTCGCTGATGTTGCGGCAGTTGTCCAGGTGCACGACCATGCCTTTGCCCGCCGACAGGTGCCCGACAATCGGGTCGCCCGGGATCGGCGTGCAGCACTTGGCGTAGCTGAGTACCAGACCTTCGGTACCGCGAATCGCCAGCGGGCCTTCCGGGCTTGGCAATTGTTCGCCTTCGCCGAGCAGGCGGCGGGCGACGACGTAGGCCATGCGGTTGCCCAGGCCAATGTCTTCAAGCAAATCTTCGATCAGTTCGAGGCGGTACTCGGTGAGCATCGCTTTGACGCGTTCGGCCTGGACTTTCTCCAGCGAACTGTCGAAACCGTTGAGCACCTTGTTCAGCAGGCGTTCGCCGAGGCTGATGGACTCGGAACGACGCTGCAATTTAAGCGCATGGCGGATGTGCGTGCGCGCCTTGCCGGTCACCACAAAATTCAGCCATGCCGGATTTGGACGAGCGCCGGGTGCGCTGACGATCTCGACCGTGGAGCCGCTTTGCAGCGGTTCGGACAGCGGTGCGAGACGACGGTTGATCCGGCAGGCGATGCAGCTGTTGCCGACGTCGGTGTGTACCGCGTAAGCAAAGTCGACCGCCGTGGAGCCTTTCGGCAGCTCCATGATCCGGCCTTTCGGCGTGAACACGTAGACCTCGTCCGGGAACAGGTCGATCTTCACGCTCTCGATGAATTCCAGCGAGTTGCCGGCCCGTTGCTGCATTTCCAGCACGCCTTTGACCCACTGACGGGCGCGGGCGTGAGTGCCTTTCGGCTGCTCGTCACCACTGGATTTGTACAGCCAATGGGCGGCGATGCCGTTGTTGGCCATTTCTTCCATTTCGCGGGTACGGATCTGAATCTCGATCGGTACACCGTGCATGCCGAACAGCGTGGTATGCAGCGACTGATAGCCGTTGGCCTTGGGGATCGCGATGTAATCCTTGAAGCGCCCCGGCAACGGTTTGTACAAATTATGTACAGCGCCTAGCACGCGGTAGCAGGTATCGACCTTGTCGACGATGATCCGGAACGCGTAGACGTCCATGATCTCGTTGAAGGCCCGACGCTTGCCGCGCATTTTCTTGTAGATGCCGTAGAGGTGTTTCTGACGACCGCTGACTTCGCCCTGGATGCCGTCGATGGCGAGGCAATGGCCAAGGGATTCTTCGATCTTGTTGACGATTTCCTTGCGGTTGCCCCGGGCGCGTTTGACCGCCTGGTAGATCCGCGCGGAACGCATCGGGTGCATGGCCTTGAAGCCGAGGTCTTCGAATTCGATGCGGATCGCATGCATGCCCAGCCGGTTGGCGATGGGCGCGTAGATTTCGAGGGTTTCCTTGGCTATCCGCCGGCGTTTTTCGCCGGACAGCACTTCCAGCGTGCGCATGTTGTGCAGGCGGTCGGCGAGTTTGACCAGGATCACGCGAATGTCGCGCGCCATGGCCATGGCCATTTTCTGGAAGTTTTCGGCTTGGGCTTCGGCCTTGGTCTCGAAATTCATCTGGGTCAGTTTGCTGACCCCGTCGACCAGTTCGGCGACGGTTTCACCGAACTGCGCTTGCAGCGCTTCTTTGGCGATACCGGTGTCTTCGATCACGTCATGCAGCATCGCGGCCATCAGGCTCTGATGATCCATGTGCATGTCGGCAAGAATATTGGCCACGGCAAGAGGATGCGTGACGTACGCCTCGCCGCTGCGACGGCGTTGACCGTCATGGGCTTGTTCGGCGTAGAAATACGCTCGGCGGACCAGGTTGACCTGGTCGTTGCCGAGGTAGGTCGATAAGCGATCGGCGAGGGCGTCTATGCTCGGCATGATGATTCCTGCCGTAAGCTGTGATCCCGCGCCGTGCTACGTCGACCAGGCATAGGCTTAGACGGCCTCGTTGGACTCGTCCTCGAACGCTGCGAACAGCGGCTCATCCTGGACGATTTCTTGCTCGGCGATGAACTCGTAGCTCATCAGGCCTTCAGCGATTTCACGCAGCGCTACAACGGTAGGCTTGTCGTTTTCCCACTGAACCAGTGGCTCTTTGCCGCCGGTGGCCAGTTGACGGGCACGTTTGGTAGAGAGCATGACCAGCTCAAAACGGTTTTCCACGTGGTTCAGGCAGTCTTCAACGGTTACGCGGGCCATGGTATTCCTCGGAGCGAATGCAATATGCGCGCTGCCCGGTTGGGCGAGCGGACTCAACAGTTTAAAAAATCACCAGCGATTAGGGAAGCGCTGATTTTTTAACCAAGCCCTTCAACGCGCTGCAAGTGCCAATGTAAAGCGCTTGCAGGCCTTTTGGGAAGTGCTGATTAACCGAGCAATTCGGCCAGCAATTTGCCGTGAAGCTGTTGCTGACGCTTCTGAATGAGCTGATTGGCGCGGAAAATCGCTTTCAGATCGTCCAGCGCGTGGGCGAAATCGTCGTTGATGATCAGGTAGTCGTAGTCGACGTAGTGGCTCATTTCGCTGACCGCTTCACGCATGCGGCCGTCGATGATTTCGTCGCTGTCCTGACCACGGTTGGTCAAACGCGAATGCAATGCTTGCAGCGACGGCGGCAGAATGAAGATCGAGCGTGCCTGCGGCATCAGCTTGCGCACTTGCTCGGCGCCTTGCCAGTCGATCTCCAGAATCAGGTCGTGACCTGCGTCGAGGGTTTGCTGCAGATGGCTTTGCGAGGTGCCGTAGAGGTTGCCGAAAACTTCGGCGCGCTCAAGGAAATCGCCGTGTTCGCCCATCTTCACAAACGCTTCGCGCGTCACGAAGTGATAGTTCACGCCGTCGACTTCGCCCGGACGCATGGCGCGGGTGGTGTGCGAAACCGAAACGCGGATCTCCGCGTTGGCGTCGGTCAAAGCCTTGACCAGACTGCTCTTGCCCGCGCCCGAAGGGGCGGAAATGATGTACAGGGTGCCGGTGCTGTGGGTCATGTCGGGGTTGCCTTACTCAATATTCTGCACTTGTTCGCGCATCTGCTCGATCAACACCTTGAGGTTGACGGCGGCTTGGGTGCTGCGCGGATCAAAGGCCTTGGAGCCCAATGTGTTGGCTTCGCGGTTGAGCTCCTGCATCAGGAAGTCCAGGCGACGCCCGGCTGCACCGCCGGACTTGAGCACCCGGCGCACTTCGATGATGTGGGTGCTCAGGCGATCCAGTTCTTCGGCCACGTCGCTCTTTTGCGCGAGGATGACCATTTCCTGTTCCAGACGCTGCGGATCCAGCTCGGCCTTCATGTCGGCGAAGCGGTCGAGGACTTTCTGGCGTTGGGTCGCGAGCATCTGCGGCACCAGTTCACGCAGGGTCACGACGTCTGCTTCGATCGATGTCAGGCGCTCGTTGATCAACCGGGCCAGCTCCGCGCCTTCGCGCTCGCGGCCAGCCTTCAACTCTTTCAGACCTTGATTGAACAGGGCCAGCGCTTCGGCGTTCAGCGCCTGCGGATCGGTTGCATCGCCGACCAGCACGCCAGGCCAGGCCAGGACTTCCAGCGGGTTCAGCGCTGCAGGGTTTTTGATCAGGCCCGCGATGGTTTCAGCGGCAGCGACCAGTTGCGCGGCGCGCTCGCGGTCGATTTGCAGCGCTTTGCCGGTGCTTTCTTCGGTGAAACGCAGGGTGCATTCCAGTTTGCCCCGCGACAGGCCCTGACGCAGCGCTTCACGCACCGCGCCTTCGAGGTCGCGAAAGGTTTCCGGCAAGCGCAGGTGCGGTTCCAGATAGCGACTGTTGACCGAGCGCAGTTCCCAGCTCAGGGTGCCCTGTACGCCGGCTTTCTCGACGCGGGCGAAGGCGGTCATGCTGTGCACCATGGCGGTAACCTCGCAATGCAGATCGGCGCGAAACCTGGGTTCCGCAAGCGCGATATCAATGAATTTATGCCGACTGGCAGCAAAGGCGCAGGATTGTAGCGCAGTGCGGCGAATGCGCCCAAACACACGGTGTGACAAAGGGCTGCAGCCCGTCGGTAATGCGTGTTTCAGGGCCTTCGGTCGTCGGCTCGAATTTTTAACCCGTGCCCAGTCGCGGTGCACCGCTCTATAATGCTCGGCAGTTTTCCGTCCTCAGTACAGGTATCTCCTATGAAACGTCCAAGTGGTCGCGCTGCCGATCAGCTCCGCTCGATCCGCATTACCCGCAACTACACCAAACACGCCGAAGGATCGGTGCTGGTCGAATTCGGTGATACCAAAGTCATCTGCACCGTCAGCGTCGAAAACGGCGTGCCGCGTTTCCTCAAAGGTCAGGGCCAGGGTTGGTTGACCGCCGAGTACGGCATGCTGCCGCGCGCCACTGGCGAGCGTAACCAGCGTGAAGCGAGCCGTGGCAAGCAAGGCGGTCGCACCCTGGAAATCCAGCGCCTGATCGGCCGTTCCCTGCGCGCTGCGCTGGACATGTCCAAGCTGGGCGACGTCACCTTGTACGTCGACTGCGACGTGATCCAGGCTGACGGCGGCACCCGCACTGCATCCATCACCGGCGCCATGGTTGCTCTGGTTGATGCACTGAAAGTGATCAAGAAGCGCGGCGGCCTGAAAGGCGGCGACCCGCTCAAGCAAATGATCGGCGCGGTGTCGGTCGGCATGTATCAGGGCGAAGCGGTACTGGATCTGGACTATCTTGAAGATTCCGCTGCCGAGACCGACCTCAACGTCGTGATGACTAGCACCGGTGGTTTCATCGAAGTGCAGGGCACCGCTGAAGGCGCGCCGTTCCAGCCGGAAGACCTCAACGCCATGCTGGAACTGGCCAAGCAAGGCATGAACGAGATTTTCGAACTGCAGAAGGCCGCACTGGCTGACTGAGCAGGTTCATAACCGCAAGGAGAGTGCGATGAGTGACGAGCAAGCGCTGCTGCCCAAACCGAGCCAAGAGGTTCGTCAATGGGCGATGTTTTGTCACTTGTCCGCTTTGCTGGGAATCTGGATTCCGTTCGGCAACCTGATCGGGCCGTTGATTCTCTGGCAGATGAAGCGTGAAAAGGATCCGTTTATCGATGCCCAGGGCAAAGAGGCGCTGAATTTTCAGATCACTGTCGCGATTGCGTCGTTGATCTGCTTCCTGCTGATGCTGTTGCTCATTGGCTTCGTCCTGATCGTGATACTGGGCATCGGCGCACTGGTGCTGACGATCATTGCCGGGGTGAAGGCCAACGAAGGCTATCCGTACCGGTATCCGTTTACCTGGCGGTTGATCAAGTAGGCTCGCGGGCCTGACGGGCGGAGTGCGCAATGGCTCAGCCGGTCTTTCCTTCTATCGAGCAGCAGACCGAGGAATGGCGGATGAAACCCGCCGCCGTGCTGACGGATCTGCAATCGACCGGCGCTGCGGTGTTCCGCTGGCAGCGTTCATCCACAGACAGCTATCACTTTGAACGTACTGAACCGCGCGAGCATGTTTTGCTCAGCGTGATGCTTGCGCCCATGCAGTCGCGCGCCGCTGTTGGCGGCCGGCAGGTGTGGGATGGGCAGATTCACAGCGGTCAGGTGCGATTGCTGCAGCCCAGCCAATCCGCGAGCTGGGACACTCGTAGCGCCTTCAACATCCTCCATGTGCATTTGCCAATGCCGGCGTTGACCGCTGCGGCGCAGGAGCAAGGATTGAGCTTCGCCGGATTTCGCGGAACGCATCAGCCGCTGTATCAAAACGACAGAGTGGCTCATTTGCTGGCCCGGCAATTGGCGCTGTCCATCGGTGACAACAGTCGGGGCGCCCGTGAGCAGGCGGATCTAAGCGTTCAGGTATTAATTGCTCATTTATTGAACAGTTATGAACTTTCGAGCACCCAGCCAAGAGTTGCCAGCCAAGGCCTGATGGATGCCTTGCGCTACATCGAGCGTCACCCTTGCGAAAAACTCTGCATTGCCCGGTTGGCGGCGATTGCGGCGATGAGTGAATTCCACTTCGCCCGTGAATTCAAACGCGCCTTTGGCACTTCACCGCATGCCCACGTACTTGCCGTACGCCTGCAACGGGCGCGCAACGCTTTGGAAAACTCCGCCAAGACTGTTTTAGAGGTTGCCCTGGAAAGCGGATTTGCCGATTCCAGCCATTTCGCCCGAGTCTTTCGTAAAGCCTATGGCATCAGCTCGACGGATTTTCGCCAGTCCCGATAAAACTCGTGAGCAAGAAAGTACCGGCAATTGAGCAAGGATCGGCGCGACGTCAGCTCTGCCCTCGTTGAACACTGTCCGCACTTCAACGACACGGAGCCAGCCAATGGCACACCTCGGACACGCTGTGCGCGACTATCGCCTGCAACTCATGTACTCGCTGATGGATCGCGAAGGCTTTGATGCTTTGCTGTTCACCCAGGCCGACTTCTTCCAGTTCGCGACCAACTTCAATACCGACGTCGAGACGTGGGAGCGGCCGATTCTGTGCGTTGTACCGAGGAATGGCGCGCCGTTTGTGATCGCTCATGAGCTATCGACGCATCATTGGCGATTTACTAAAGAAGCCGGGCATCTATGGATCGAAGATGCGCGTTTGTATGCCGAGCATCCGCGTGTGCAAAATCGCCTGCCCTTGGTCAGTCAGTGGAGTGAGCTGGTCGCACAGTCGTTGCGCGATGCCGGGCTGCATCGGTCGCGCATTGGCGTCGACGCGATCACGGCGCCGTTGGCTCGCGTCGGTACTTTGCTGCCATCGTTGGTGCTGCAAAACGCGACCGAAGAGTGCCGCACGTTGCGGCTAGTCAAGCATGCCGAAGAGATCCAACTGATGCGCGAAGCCTGTGCGTTGACGGATTGGTTGCAGGATCGCTACCGGGAAAACATCCGCCCCGGACGGCTGGTTCAGGAGCTGGACATGAGCATGGCCGCACTGTTTGTCGAAGAAGCGGCTAATCGTTTCCCCGGTGAGGATGTGCAGTGCATCGAGTTTTTCACCCTGTCCGGCCCGGCGAGCTGTGCACCCCACGGCGATGGTCGGCAGTGCGGCGCGCGGATCGAGAAGGGTCATGGTCTGGTGAACATCATCATTCCGCGCATCAACGGTCTGATCATCGAGAACGAGCGCACCTGGTTTTGCGGCAAGCCTTCGCCGCGGCAAATTCAGTTGTATGAGGCGGCGCGGGAAGCCAATGAAGCGGCGTGCGAAGCGGCGGTGACGGGCAATCCGGTTTGCGCGATAGATGCGGCGGCTCAAGGGGTTTTCGAACGGCATGGAGTGGCGGACTTGATCATCCATCGCACGGGCCATGGTCTTGGGCTGGTCGGCCATGAGTTTCCCCACGACATGGCGTTCAATACGCGACCGCTGATGAGTGGCGAAGTGTATTCGGCTGAGCCGGGGATTTTTCAATGGGGGCTGGGTGGCTTTCGGATCGACGACACGGTGGTGATTGGCGACACGCCAGACATCCTGACGCGCGCGCCCCGAGACATCTCCAGTCAGACAATTCTCTGATTGATAAAAATGCCCGTGTTTCACCTACGGGCATTTACATGAATGCAACGGGATTAGTTTCTTTGGGATGTAGGATTAATCTATTGCCGATGAATGGTAGTCATCTAGTTATATAATTTTCGCTCTTACATGTTTAGTCACAACTGCGCTGCCTTGGTGCTGGCTCCGTCCTTGGCATCGGCAATCGACGATTGTTAAAGTTGCCCGGCGTTATGTTTCTCTTGAAATATTTCGATATATTCAAGCCATCGAAGGTTCTTGAATTCCACAGCAATCAGTGTTGAGACAATCAGCCGATTCGCGGCGCGCGCTCAGGAAAAGAGCTCGTCCCTGAATATAGCCAAGAATAATCAAAATGATTCAGCTCGATTTTTACGGAACACTCGTGGCCGCTTCCTTAGTACTTTTGCTGGGGCGTGGTTTAGTTACTCGCGTTGGATTTCTGCGCAATTACAATATTCCCGAACCGGTTGCCGGGGGTCTGGTAGTCGCATTGGTTCTGTTGTTAATGCGAACGCTGGATATTGAAGTGCGCTTCGATACTTCGCTGCAAACGCCTTTGATGTTGGCGTTCTTTGCCACCATTGGTTTGAGTGCAGACTTCGCCAGCCTGAGAAAGGGCGGGCGCGTTGTTGGGATCTTTTTGGTGGCAGTCGCCGGGCTGCTGGTGGTGCAGAACGCGATGGGCGTTGGCCTCGCCACTCTGCTCGGACTTGACCCGCTGATGGGCCTGTTGACCGGTTCGATCACTCTGGCGGGCGGTCACGGTACCGGCGCGGCGTGGGGCACGGTGTTCAGTGAGAAATACGGTTTGGCTTCTGCCTCTGAACTGGCGATCGCCTCGGCGACTTTTGGTCTGGTGCTGGGCGGTTTGATTGGTGGGCCGGTGGCTCGCCTGTTGATCAAACGGGTTGAGGTGCCCGGTTGCCAGAATCAGCAAGCGCCACGGCTCCCCAAGGGTTTTGAACAGCCGAACAAAGAGCGCTCGATAACGCCGTTTTCATTTATCGAAACACTCGCCCTGATCGCGGTTAGCCTGCTGGTCGGCAATCTGCTGAACGGTTGGCTGCAAGGCAGTGCGCTCGAGTTGCCGACCTTTGTTTGTGTGCTGTTTGTCGGTGTGTTGCTGCGCAACGGCCTCTCGGCGCTGGGCCTGTATCAGGTGTTCGAGCGGGAAGTGTCGGTGCTGGGCAATGTCAGCCTGTCGCTGTTCTTGGCGATTGCCTTGATGTCGCTGAAGCTGTGGGATCTGGCGGCGCTGGCGTTACCGATCTTCATCATTCTGGCGGTGCAGACATTGGTCATGGCGCTGTTTGCGATTTTCGTGACGTTCCGCATGATGGGCCGCAACTACGATGCGGCGGTGCTGGCCGCAGGGCATTGCGGTTTTGGTCTCGGTGCCACGCCGACGGCGATCGCCAACATGCAGGCGGTGACGCAGCGTTACGGGCCTTCGCAGATTGCGTTTCTGGTGGTGCCGATGGTTGGTGCGTTCTTCATCGACATCATTAACGTCATCGTGATCAAGCTGTATCTGGCCCTGCCGATGTTTGTCGCGCTCTGAGGTTCAGCCCGCTTTAGGCTAGCGCACAAAAAATGCCCGTATCTCGCGATACGGGCATTTTTTTGACTGCGATTCGACGCTTAGATGGTCAGCGTCCAGTCGTAGTCGACGATCAGCGGCGCGTGCTGCGAGAACCGTGGCTGACGCGGCAGACGTGCGCTGCGTACAAAGCGGCGCAAGCCCGGTGTCAGGATCTGGTAGTCGAAGCGCCAGCCCAGATTGAGCATCTCGGCCTGTTCGTTATCCGGCCACCAGCTGTACTGGTCGCCTTCACGGCTGACTTCGCGCAGGGCATCGACATAACCCATGTTGCCGACAATCTCGTCCATCCAGGCGCGTTCCGGCGCCAGGAAGCCCGGGGATTGCTGGCTGTCGCGCCAGTTCTTGATGTCGAGCTTCTGCTGCGCCACGTACAGCGAGCCACAATAAATGTACTCGCGGCGTTTGCGTCGCTGTTTGTCCAGGTACTTGCCGAAGTCGTCCATGAGCTTGAACTTCTGGTTCAAGTCCTCATCGCCGTTCATCCCCGAAGGGAGCAGCAAGGTGGCAATACTGACTTTGTCGAAATCTGCTTGCAGGTAGCGCCCGTAGCGGTCGGCCGTCTCGAAACCGAGACCGCTGATGACAGCCTTCGGTTGCAACCGCGAATACAAAGCCACGCCGCCTTGGGCAGGGACTTCAGCATCGCAGGCATAAAGGAAGTAGCCATCCAGTTGGAAGGCTGGGTCATCCAGTTCAAAGGCGGAGGCACGGGTGTCCTGCAGGCAGATGACGTCGGCATTCTGAGCTTGCAGCCAACTGAGCAAACCGCGCTCGACTGCCGCCTGAATACCATTGACGTTCACACTGATGATCCGCATAAATGGCCCCAAAAATCGCGTGCGTGTATGATACACGGCGTCAAGCTAATTAGCTAAATCCGTGGTATTTGGGGTTTTTTTCATGCAAGCGTATCAGCGCGATTTCATTCGTTTTGCCATCGATCGCGGCGTTTTGCGCTTCGGTGAGTTCACCCTGAAGTCCGGGCGCACCAGTCCTTACTTCTTCAACGCCGGCCTGTTCAACTCGGGCTCGGCCCTGGCGCAGCTGGGGCGTTTCTACGCTGCAGCCATCGCCGAAAGCGGCATTCCCTTCGACGTTTTGTTCGGCCCGGCCTACAAAGGCATCCCGCTGGCGGCAACCACCGCCGTCGCGCTGGCCGAGCATCACGACCGTGATCTGCCTTGGTGCTTCAATCGCAAGGAAGCCAAGGCCCACGGCGAAGGCGGCAGCCTCGTTGGCGCGCCGCTGACCGGCGACGTGCTGATCATCGACGACGTGATCACTGCGGGCACCGCGATCCGTGAAGTGATGCAAATCATTGCTTCGCAGGACGGCGCCAAGGCTGCCGGCGTGCTGATCGCGCTGAACCGTCAGGAACGTGGCAACGGCGAGTTGTCGGCGATTCAGGAGGTCGAGCGTGATTTTGGTATTCCGGTGATCAGCATTGTTTCGCTGAATCAGGTGCTGGAGTTCCTCGCGGATGATCCACAGCTCAAGCAACATCTGCCAGCCGTGGAAGCGTACCGCGCCCAGTTTGGCGTCTGATACGACATCATTCTGTAGGAGCTGCCGGAGGCTGCGATCTTTTGATCTTAAAAACAGAATCAAAAGATCGCAGCCTTCGGCAGCTCCTACAGGGGTTTCGATTCAGCGCAGGTTTCTCCATTTTTTCAGCAGTTTCAGGGTCAATCCTGCGTTGATCAGTGCAAACGCCAGCAACGCCGCAACCACCATCACGTACAACGTGCGATCCACATCAAAATCCCACAGATCCAGCGTGCTGCTGCGAATAATCCCCACCGCAGCCGGCAAGTTGACGTAGAACAGCGCCGCAAATGCGCACGTCAACGGCAGCGCCCGCCCGAAAAAAGCTTCGCGAACCTTGTCCCTGCTGCGTTTTCGGTTCAGCGGCCCCGACTGGTATTCATCCAGTGCCAACGCTTCACTGAGCGCCGGCCATGCCAGGTTGAACAGGAAGGTGGTCAGGGTCAGCAGCAAGCCACTGACCGCGACGATGTCACTGAACGGCATTCAGGCCCAGCGTTGCGCAGAGCAAGGCGTGGCTGTCCTCGCTGATCTCGAACTGCTCGGCGCTGCCCTTGCGCTTGGTGATGGGTTTGAAAGTCGGCTCGTTCTGGGTGATCAGCATGTTCAGCTCATCGCGGATCACGTCCGAACTGATGACCACCAGAAACACGGTTTGCGCGTATTCAGCCGTCTCGATCACCGCACGCATGCTGTGCTGGAGGATGTCGTCGAGCTGATTGCGAAAGCGCGACACCGTGTTTTTCAGCAGGGTTTTGCTTTGGCTTTGAGTCAGCTGAAAGATCGTCGAGATCTGCGATTCAGTCGGCAAGGTCTGCCCGAAATAGCTCTGAATGAGGTAGAGCAGACGATCCTGCTTGGCCTCGTCAGCGCGGCTGGGCATGCCGCCCTCGACCAGCATTTTCAGGTATTCGGTCAGGCTGGCCTTGGCGATGCGCTGCAAAGCGTGGGTGATTTCCGCGTCACCAATGCGCAAGGTTTTCTTGACCGGTTCCTTTTGTTCCAGCTCAAAAGCGTCGGCGTCGATCGTGAACGAGATCTGCATGGCTCAGGCGCTCCGAGTTATTTCCCGCTGGTTTCCGGGTATGGATCCTGAGGCGCATCGCCTTGGCCACTGAGGACTTTCCAGCCCTTGAGCGGGTGCGAGGCTTCCGTGAAGTCAGGGCAGGGCGGCATCGATGATTGCGACGGGCCCGAATACTCTCGGCCGCAGTCCACGCAGGCGTAGGTGCCAGCCGAAATGTCACTGCCGTAAGGAACGCTGTCTTTTTGCATGGGTAAATCTCCGGTGGATGAAGGGAAGATCCTAGGGAGATTTGTTCGGTTGGAATGTCGGACGTTTCGCTGAGTTGTGTCAGACATTTCTTGCGCGCATAAAAAAGATCGCAGACTTCGTCAGCTCCTACAGGGATTTCGCACAAACGAAATCCGCTTTTGTAGGAGCTGCCGCAGGCTGCGATCTTTAGCCTTTCAGCAATCAGTGACGCTTGCGATTACTGATCAGCGTACCCACACCGGTATCAGTGAAGATTTCCAGCAGGATCGCGTTCGGTACACGACCGTCGATGATCAACGAGCTACCGACGCCGCCCTGAACCGCTTCCAGCGCGCAACGGATCTTCGGCAGCATGCCGCCGTAGATGGTGCCGTCAGCAATCAGATCGTCGACCTGCTGCGTGCTCAGGCCGGTCAGCACGGTGCCCGACTTGTCCATCAGGCCGGCGATGTTGGTCAGCAGCATCAGCTTTTCAGCTTTCAGCGCTTCGGCGACTTTGCCAGCCACCAAGTCAGCATTGATGTTGTACGACTCACCGTTGGCGCCGACGCCGATTGGCGCGATCACCGGGATGAAATCACCTTTGACCAACAGGTTGAGCAAGTCGGTGTTGATCCCGATGACTTCGCCCACGTGGCCGATGTCGATGATTTCCGGCTGGGTCATCTCCGGGGTCTGGCGGGTAACGGTGAGCTTTTTCGCACGAATCAGCTCGGCGTCTTTACCGGTCAGGCCGATGGCGCTGCCGCCGTGGCGGTTGATCAGGTTGACGATGCTTTTGTTGACCTGACCGCCCAAGACCATTTCCACAACGTCCATGGTCGCCGCGTCGGTGACGCGCATGCCATCGACGAAGTGGCTTTCGATCGACAGGCGCTTGAGCAGATCACCGATCTGCGGGCCGCCACCGTGCACGACCACCGGGTTGATGCCCACGGCTTTCATCAGCACGATGTCGCGGGCGAAGCCGGTTTTCAGCTCCTCGCTTTCCATCGCGTTGCCGCCGTATTTGATCACCAGGGTCTTGCCGACATAACGTCGGATATAAGGCAGCGCTTCGGACAGGACCTTGGCAGTGTTGGCGGCGGCATCGCGTTCGAGGGTCATTCAGGGCTCCGGGTGGATCAGAACGGTAGTTGGAGATCAGGTGCAACACGTTTCAATTGGGCGTGGAACACGTCCTTGATGCGCTGCAATTCAGCCTCGTCATCGGCCTCGAAGCGCAGCACCAGCACCGGTGTGGTGTTGGACGCGCGCACCAGGCCCCAGCCTTTGGCGTAATCGACTCGCACGCCGTCGATGGTGGTCAGGTCAGCGCCTGCGCCCCACTGTGCGTCGTGCAGTGCATCAATGATGCTGAATTTGCTCTCTTCGGTCACATGGATATTGATTTCCGGCGTAGAAATATCGTTCGGGAAGGTCGCAAACAGCTCTTCCGCAGTGGATTTTTCCTTGCTGAGGATCTCCAGCAGCCGCGCGGCGCTGTAGATGCCATCGTCGAAACCGAACCAGCGCTCCTTGAAGAAGATGTGCCCGCTCATTTCACCGGCCAGTAGCGCACCGGATTGTTTCATTTTCTTTTTGATCAACGAATGACCGGTCTTCCACATTAGCGGACGGCCGCCGTATTCCTTGATCAGCGGTACCAGTCGACGGGTGCATTTGACGTCGAAAATGATCTCGGCGTCCGGGTTGCGCGCAACCACGTCACGGGCGAACAGCATCAGCAGACGATCCGGGTAGACGATGCTGCCGGTGTTGGTCACCACGCCGACACGGTCGCCATCGCCGTCGAACGCCAGGCCGATGTCGGCGTTGGTTTCCTTGACCTTGGCGATCAGGTCGACGAGGTTTTCAGGCTTGCCCGGATCCGGGTGATGGTTCGGGAAGTTGCCGTCGACTTCGCAGAACAGCGGGATGACTTCGCAGTTCAGCGCTTCGATCAGTTGCGGGGCGATCACGCCGGCCGCGCCGTTGCCGCAGTCGACCACTACTTTCATGCGCCGCGCCAGTTTGATGTCCTGGACGATTTCGGTGTTGTAGCGGTCGAGGATTTCGACTTGGGTAACGCTGCCGGTGCCGCTGCTCAGATTGTTGGTCTTGATGCGCTCATGCAGCACCTGAATCTGTTCGTTGGCGAGGGTGTCGCCGGCGATGACGATCTTGAAACCGTTGTAGTTCGACGGGTTGTGGCTGCCGGTGAGCATCACACCCGACTTGCCGGCCAGCACGTTGGCGGCGTAGTACAGCGCTGGCGTCGGCACCAGGCCGACATCGCTGACATGGCAGCCGCTTTCGGCGATGCCGCGAATCAGCTCGGCAACCAGCTCCGGGCCGGACAGGCGACCGTCGCGACCGACGGATACATTCGGCTCACCTTGAGCGAGGCTCTGCGAACCGATGGCGCGGCCGATCCAATAAGCGGTTTCGGCATTGAGGAATTCCGGCACGGTGCCGCGAATGTCATAGGCGCGGAAAATGCTGTCGGGCAGCTTCGGGGCGATCTTGGCTGGGGTGCTCATCTACGGAAATGCTCCATCTCGAAAGTGGCGGGACAGACCGACGAATCGTTCGACGGCAGGCACAAACTGAAGGGTATGACGGCGTTTTCCACAGAGAGTTCGTGGTATGAAAGGGCCATGACGCCTCGGCTGGCGTGGCTTTCGGCCGGCAAAACCTTGATTTACGGTGTTAAAACCTGTCGCACAAATTGCACAAATTTCTCTTCTGTAGGAGCTGCCGAAGGCTGCGATCTTTTGACTTTGTTTTTTAAGATCAAGATCAAAAGATCGCAGCCTGCGGCAGCTCCTACAGGAGATGTGTTCGGTTATTTTGTGCCGGTATGGCCAAAACCGCCGGTGCCGCGCTCGGTTTCGACGAACTCTTCAACCATTTCGAAGTGCGCCTGTACCACCGGTACCAGCACCAGTTGCGCCAGACGTTCGCCGACGGTCATGGTGAAATCGCTCTGGCCACGGTTCCAGCAGGACACCATCAGCGGGCCCTGGTAGTCGGAGTCGATCAGGCCGACGAGGTTGCCCAGCACGATGCCGTGCTTATGGCCCATGCCCGAGCGCGGCAGGATCAGCGCGGCGAGGTTCGGGTCGCCGATGTAAACCGACAGACCGGTGGGGATCAGCACGGTTTCACCCGGCTTGATCACGATGTCCTGATCCAGCATGGCGCGCAGGTCGAGGCCGGCGGAGCCCGGGGTGGCGTATTGCGGCAGCGGGAAATCGGTGCCGATGCGTGGGTCGAGGATCTTGGCTTGCAAAGCGTGCATGTAAATTAAACCTGGTTCAGACGTTCGGCGATAAAAGTGACCAGTTGGCGAGCGATCTTGCTCTTGCTGGTCTGGGCGAAAACCGTGGCGTGCAGCTCACGGTCAATCACGCTGCAGGCGTTTTCTTCGCTGTTGAAACCGATGCTCGGGTTGGCGACGTCGTTGGCGACGATCAAATCGAGATTCTTGTCCTTCAGCTTGCGTGCAGCGTAGTCGAGCAGGTGTTCGGTCTCGGCGGCAAAGCCGACACTGAACGGACGGTCGGGACGGGTCGCGATGGTGGCCAGAATGTCTGGATTGCGCACCATTTGCAGGACGAAGCCATCACCGCTCGTGGGATCTTTCTTGAGTTTTTGCGGGGCGATGACTTCCGGGCGGTAGTCCGCAACCGCTGCCGAGGAAATAAACACGTCGCACGGGATCGCCGATTCACACGCCGCGAGCATGTCGCGGGCGCTGACCACGTCGATACGCGTGACGCGATCTGGGGTCGGCAAGTGCACCGGGCCGCTGATCAGCGTGACGCGGGCGCCGGCTTCAACCGCTGCTTCGGCGAGGGCAAAGCCCATTTTGCCGGAGCTGTGGTTAGTGATGTAGCGCACCGGATCGATGTTTTCCTGAGTCGGGCCGGCAGTGATCACCACATGTTTGCCGGTCAGTGCCTGGCGCTGGAAGCAGTCTGCCGCGCACTGTGCGAGGTCGGTGGCTTCCATCATCCGGCCCATGCCGACGTCGCCGCAGGCTTGACTGCCCGAGGCCGGGCCGAAGGTCTTCAGGCCACGGCTTTCCAGGAGTTGCAGGTTGGCCTGGGTCGCCGGATCGCGCCACATCGCCTGATTCATGGCCGGCGCGACAGCGACGACAGCGTCAGTGGCGAGTACCAGCGTGGTCAGCAAATCGTTGGCAATGCCTTGCGCCAGACGCGCGAGCAGGTCGGCGGTGGCCGGGGCGATCAGCACCAGATCGGCCCACTTGGCCAGCTCGATGTGGCCCATCGCGGCTTCGGCGGCCGGGTCGAGCAAGTCGAGGTGCACCGGGTGGCCGGACAGCGCCTGCATGGTCAGCGGGGTGATGAATTCGGCGCCGCCGTGGGTCATGACCACGCGCACTTCGGCGCCCTGATCGATCAGGCGACGAACCAGATCGGCGCTCTTGTAGGCCGCGATGCCGCCGCCGACGCCCAGAACGATGCGTTTCCGATACAGCCGCTGCATAGGTCTGCCTTTCATTTCGTGGGTGACATACGTGACGAAACCCCCTCCCCAGGGTGAATCCGCCCGCAAAAAAGATGGGCTAAGATATCACAGCGACCGCTACGGAACAGCGGCGCCCACAGACAGGGAAGTGCTATGAGTATTCGTGATTGGCCCGCGGCTGAACGCCCGCGGGAAAGGTTGTTGGAACAAGGTGCGGCGAGTCTTTCGGATGCGGAACTGCTGGCGATTTTCCTTCGTACCGGCGTGCCGGGGAAAAGTGCGGTGGATCTGGCGCGGCATTTGTTGAGTCAGTTCGGCAGCCTGCGTTTGTTGCTTGAGGCCGATCAGGACGCATTCAGCAAACAATTGGGTTTGGGCCCCGCAAAGTACGCGCAGCTGCAAGCGGCGCAAGAAATGGGCAAGCGGCATCTGGCCGAACGCTCGCGCGAGAAACCTGCGCTGGAAAATCCACAGGTCGTTCGTGATTATCTCAAAGCCATGCTGAGGCATGAGCCGCATGAGGTGTTCGGCTGTCTGTTTCTCGATTCAAAACATCAGGTGCTGAATTTCGAGGCCTTGTTTCGCGGCTCGATCGACAACACCAGTGTGCATCCCCGGGAAGTGGTGAAGCGTGCGTTGGCTAACAACGCGGCGGCGGTGATCCTCTGCCATAACCATCCGTCGGGGAACACGGATCCGAGTCAGTCAGATCGGTTGCTGACCAAGCGACTGCAGAAAGCTTTGGATTTGATTGATGTGCGGGTGCTCGATCACTTCATCATCGGTGACGGCGAGCCACTGTCGATGGCGGAGTGTGGCTGGATGTAACTTCCACTCCCTGTAGGAGCTGCCGCAGACTGCGATCTTTTGATCTTAAAAAACAAAATCAAAAGATCGCAGCCTGCGGTAGCTCCTACAGGGGGATCGGTTATTTGAGGTTGACCTTGGAGTAGTCCTGGCGGCCGAACGGGCTCACCGAATACCCCTGCACGTCTTTGCGCGTCAGCGCGTAAGCGGTCGGGTGCGCCAGCGGCAACCACAACGCCTGCTGCTGAATCTGCGCCTGCGCCTGCTCGTACAGCTTGGTGCGTACACCTTGTTCGCTGGTGGTCTTGCCGGCGCTGATCAGCTTGTCCAGATCGGCGTTGCAGTAGCGCGCGAAGTTAGTCCCCGACTTGACCGCAGCGCAGGAAAATTGCGGCGTCAGGAAGTTATCCGGGTCGCCGTTATCGCCCGCCCAGCCCATGAACAACAGATCATGCTCGCCAGCCTTGGCGCGACGAATCAGCTCGCCCCACTCGATCACGCGGATTTCCGCCTGAATACCGATCTCTGCCAGATCCGACTGCAGCATCTGTGCGCCGAGGCTTGGATTCGGATTGAGCAGGCTGCCCGACGGACGTGTCCAGATAGTGGTCTGGAAACCATCCTTCAAACCAGCCTTGGCCATCAGCGCCTTGGCTTTGGCGATGTCGTGCGGATAGCCCGGCAGGTTCTTGGCGTAGCTCCAGGTGTTCGGCGGGTAAGGGCCGTTGGCTGCTTCGGCGGTGTCTTCAAACACAGCCTTGATGTAGTTGGCCTTGTCGAACGCGAGGTTGATCGCCTGACGCACTTCCGGCTTGTCCAGCGGCGGATGCTGGCTGTTGATGCCAACGAAAGCGGTCATGAACGCGTCAGTCTTTTCGACTTTTAATGTCGGTTCTTTCAGCGCGGCTTGTACGTCGAGTGGCTTCGGCGACAGGGCGATCTGGCATTCATTGCGTCGCAGCTTTTGCAGGCGCACGTTGGCGTCCGGGGTGATGGCGAAGATCAGCGGATCGACCGCAGGCTTGCCACCGAAGTAGTCCGGGTTGGCCTTGTAGCGGATCGCCGCGTCTTTCTGGAAACGGTTGAATACGAACGGGCCGGTGCCGATTGGCTGGCTGTTGAGCTTGTCCGTCGCGCCGGCCTTCATCAGTTTGTCGGCGTATTCGGCGGAGTAGATAGAGGCGAAGCCCATGCTCAGGGTCGCCAGGAACGTCGAGTCCGGGTGATCAAGGGTGAAGCGCACGGTTAGCGGATCGAGGGCGTCGATCTTCTTGATCAGTGCTGGCAGTTGCATCGACTGCGCGTGCGGGAAACCGCTCTGGGCGACTTTGTGCCACGGGTTCGCCGGGTCGAGCATGCGGTCGAAGCTGAATTTAACGTCTTCAGCGGTCAGCTCGCGGCTCGGCTTGAAGTAATCCGTCGTGTGAAATTTCACCTGCGGATGCAGTTTGAACACGTACGTCAGGCCATCGGTGCTGACTTCCCAACTGTCGGCCAGGCTCGGCACGACTTTGCCGCTGGCGGTGTCGAAGTCCACCAGACGGTTCATCAGCACGTCGGCCGAGGCGTTGGTGGTGGTCAGCGAGTTGTATTGCACCACGTCGAACCCTTCCGGGCTGGCCTCGGTGCAGACGCTCAGCGCGGCGGCCTGGGCCAGAGGGCTCAGCAGGAGCGGGGCGAGCAACAGGGGTAGGGCAGCGAGGCGCATGGTCGGTTTCCTTTTACAGATCGAAGGCCCATCTGCAAGTGCAGTCTGGAAAAGGCCTACCCTAGAGGGCTGGATTACAAATGACTATCCCCTTTTTGCATTTTAAGGGCACAGTGATGGCGGTTTTTCAGACCACGGCGCTGCGCAAAAAGTCTGAAAGCCGTGTGCAGACGATTTTCTTCGACGAGTGGTAAAAACCGGTGCCGGCCTTTATCCAAAGCGTTCTCAGGTCGAAAAAGCGCCTTTTTGTGGATTGATTGCACACGGAAAGTTGTTGCACCCCGGTCTTTCTGGTATAAAGCAGCGCTCTTTTCTAGGGGCCCGGTTCCTTCACTGTAGGTGTAGCCGGTAAGACCTCTAAAGAAACGCGGCGCCTGGCGCCAAATGACTGAGAGATTAAGCGGCCAACCCATGCCGGGTTGGGCATGTGGTTTTAGAGGGCTGAGGCATGTCGAGAGTATGTCAAGTTACCGGTAAGGGTCCGGTGACTGGGAATAACATTTCCCACGCAAACAACAAAACCCGTCGTCGTTTCCTGCCGAACCTGCAGCATCACCGCTTCTGGGTTGAAGAAGAGAAACGTTTTGTGCGTCTGCGCGTATCTGCCAAAGGCATGCGTATCATCGACAAGCGTGGCATCACTGTCGTGCTCGCCGAACTTCGCCGCGATGGCAAGATTTAAGGGAGCTAATCATGCGTGAATTGATTCGTTTGATCTCGAGCGCCGGTACTGGTCACTTCTACACTACCGACAAGAACAAGCGTACTACCCCGGACAAAATCGAGATCAAGAAATATGATCCGGTTGTTCGCAAGCACGTGATCTACAAGGAAGGCAAAATCAAGTAATTGATTTTTCCCGACTTACAAAAAAGGCCCGTATCTCACGATGCGGGCCTTTTTTGTTGCCTCGAATATTTGCAGGCTGTCTGTGTAGGAGCTGCCGAAGGCTGCGATCTTTTGACCTTGATCCTTAAAAACAAGATCAAAAGATCGCAGCCTTCGGCAGCTCCTACAGGGGAGGGGTATGGATCAAGCCTTCTGTTCGAAAATCACATAAATCTTGCGGCAAGCCTCCAGCACTTCCCAGGTGCCTCGAAACCCCGCCGGAATCACAAATCGGTCACCCACACGCAACGTCTTGGCATTGCCCTCGCTGTCACGCAGCACCGACACGCCCTGCAAAATCTCGCAGTATTCGTGCTCGGTGTAGTTCACCGTCCACTGCCCAACCGCGCCTTCCCACACGCCAACGCCCATCTGCGCACAAGGGCTGTCGTATTGATGGAACACAGCTTGTTCAGGATCACCCTTGAGCACTTTCGCCGGATCCGGGCGATAGCGTTCGGCTTCGCTGCTGGTCAGGCTGATGTCGACGACGTTCTGGATGTTCATTGTTGTTATCCCCTGTGAATACGGCGCGATTGGCTGGAAAGGGCCAAAGTCTATGTTGATTAAAATCAACACCGCAAGGCCGTATGGCCACCTTATGTCAAATATATTGAAACAACCCCGGCCGCTGGTTTAGGGTGGCGGGTGCCTCTGGCCGAAAAACCGGCTGGCCGGGCAGAATTCTTGAGGACGCTGGCGAAGATCGCGCGGCGCTCGTATTCAACAAGCGGAGGACACTCGAAATGACCACCCTGACTCGTGCCGACTGGGAACAACGCGCCCGCGACCTGAAAATCGAAGGCCGCGCCTATCTCAACGGCGAATACACCGACGCCGTCTCCGGCGAGACCTTCGAGTGCATCAGCCCGGTCGATGGCCGTCTGCTCGGCAAGATTGCCAGCTGTGACACCGCCGACGCGCAGCGCGCCGTGGAAAACGCCCGCGCCACCTTCAATTCCGGCGTGTGGTCGCGTCTGGCACCGACCAAACGCAAAGCCACCATGATCCGTTTCGCCGGCCTGCTCAAGCAGCATGCCGAAGAACTGGCCCTGCTCGAAACCCTCGACATGGGCAAGCCGATCAGCGATTCGCTGTACATCGACGTTCCGGGCGCGGCGCAAGCGCTGAGCTGGAGCGGTGAAGCGATCGACAAGATTTACGACGAAGTGGCAGCGACGCCGCACGATCAGCTCGGTCTGGTAACCCGCGAGCCCGTCGGTGTGGTCGGCGCCATCGTGCCGTGGAACTTCCCGCTGATGATGGCCTGCTGGAAGCTCGGCCCGGCGCTGTCGACCGGTAACTCGGTGATCCTCAAGCCGTCGGAAAAATCCCCGCTGACCGCCATCCGCATCGCCGCGCTGGCCGTTGAAGCCGGCATTCCGAAAGGCGTGCTCAACGTGCTGCCGGGCTACGGTCACACCGTTGGCAAGGCGCTGGCCCTGCACAACGATGTCGACACGCTGGTGTTCACCGGTTCGACCAAGATCGCCAAGCAACTGATGATCTACTCCGGCGAATCGAACATGAAACGCGTCTGGCTCGAAGCCGGCGGCAAGAGCCCGAACATCGTCTTTGCCGATGCGCCGGATCTGCAAGCTGCAGCTGAATCCGCTGCCAGTGCCATCGCCTTCAACCAGGGCGAAGTCTGCACTGCCGGTTCGCGTCTGCTGGTCGAGCGTTCGATCAAGGACACATTCCTGCCGATGGTGATCGAGGCGCTGAAAGCCTGGAAGCCGGGCAACCCGCTGGATCCGGCCACCAACGTTGGTGCGCTGGTCGACACGCAGCAGATGAACACCGTGCTGTCGTACATCGAATCCGGTCATACCGATGGCGCCAAACTGGTCGCCGGCGGCAAGCGCATTCTTCAGGAAACCGGCGGTACTTACGTTGAGCCGACGATTTTCGACGGCGTGAGCAACGCGATGAAGATCGCTCAGGAAGAGATCTTCGGGCCAGTGCTGTCGGTTATCGCTTTCGATACCGCTGAAGAAGCCATCCAGATCGCCAACGACACGCCGTATGGCCTGGCCGCTGCGGTGTGGACGCAAGACATCTCCAAGGCGCACCTGACCGCCAAAGCGCTGCGCGCCGGTAGCGTGTGGGTCAATCAGTACGACGGCGGCGACATGACCGCACCGTTTGGTGGCTTCAAGCAATCGGGCAATGGCCGTGATAAATCGCTGCACGCGTTCGATAAATACACCGAGCTGAAAGCGACGTGGATCAAGCTGTAAGCCGCTAAAGGGAGCCTGATTCAATCAGGCTCCCGAACCATACAGAGATCCCTGTGGGAGCAAGTCTCTGTGGTGAGGGGATTTATCCCCGATGGGCAGCGCAGCGGCCCCAGAACCGGACAATGCGGATTTGCAGATACACCGCATACACAGGTTTTGCGACTGCTGCGCAGCCGATCGGGGATAAATCCCCTCACCACAAAGGCTCGCTCCCACAGTGGTTTTGTGGTGCACATAAAAATAATCCACAGGAGCGTGGAACATGCGTTGGGCGACGTATTTCGCCGTGTTGGCGTCTGTCTTGAGTGTCGGCCTGGCCCTGGGGGTCAGCATGCCGTTGGTGTCGTTGCGTCTGGAGGGTTGGGGCTACGGTTCCTTCGCCATCGGTGTGATGGCGGCGATGCCGGCGATTGGCGTGTTGCTCGGCGCGAAGATTTCCAGTCATCTGGCGGCGCGCTTCGGCACGGCGAACCTGATGCGCCTGTGCCTGTGGGCGGGCGCGTTGTCGATCGGCTTGCTGGCGTTATTGCCGAGCTATCCGATCTGGTTGGTGCTGCGCCTGATGATTGGCGTGATCCTGACCATCGTGTTCATCCTCGGCGAAAGCTGGATCAACCAACTGGTGGTCGAGAACTGGCGTGGTCGTCTGGTGGCGCTGTATGGCAGCAGCTATGCGTTGAGCCAGTTGTCTGGCCCGTTACTGCTGGGCGCGCTCGGCACCGAAGATGATTACGGTTTCTGGGTCGGCGTCGGCCTGCTGCTGGTTTCGCCGCTGCTGTTGTTGGGTCGCAGCGGTGCGCCAAGCAGTGAAGCGAGCAGCGTGACGTTCCGCGACCTATGGAGATTTGCGCGCGATCTGCCGGCGATTGCCTGGGCGGTGTCATTGTTTGCCGCGTTTGAGGCGATGATCCTGACGCTGCTGCCGGTGTATTGCCTGCAACAAGGCTTCACCGCCGAGATCGCTTTGGCGATGGTCAGCACCGTGGTGGTCGGTGATGCGTTGCTGCAACTGCCGATTGGCGCGTTGGCCGATTACCTGTCGCGGCGCACGCTGTTCGCGGGTTGCGCGGTGGTGTTGATGTTGTCGAGTCTGGCGATTCCGCTGTTGCTCGATACGCTGCTGATCTGGCCGTTGTGGGTGCTGTTTGGTGCCAGTGCTGGCGGGTTGTTTACGCTGTCGCTGATCTTGATTGGCGAGCGTTATCGCGACGATGCGCTGGTGCGGGCGAATGCGCATATCGCGCAGCTGTGGGGCGTGGGTTGTTTGATCGGGCCTTTGGCGGCGGGGGCGGGGAGCCAGTGGATCAGCGGGCATGCGTTGCCGCTGTTGATGGCGATCGGGGCGTTTGGGTTGGTGATTTTGCTATTGCGCCAAGGTGCATTCGGCCCGGTGACCGAGCCTGCGTAGAGCAAAAGATCGCAGCCTTCGGCAGCTCCTACAGGGGAATGCATTTCAAACTGTAGGAGCTGCCGAAGGCTGCGATCTTTTGCTTTTTAAAGCATGCGTTCCAGGCCGACGCTGGTGCTGAACCACGCATTAAACCGTCGCCACCAACTCCCCGGCTCCTTGGTCAGCGTATGCATCTGGCCATTGTCTTCAGTGACCCAGACAATCTGACCATCCTGCAATTTCGCCTGATAACTCAACGCCGGCGCCATACCCTGCAACGCCAACTCACGCACATGCTCAGCCAGCTCTGGACTGTCCACCAACACCCCGACCTCGGTATTCCACAACACCGAGCGCGGATCAAAGTTGAACGAGCCGATAAACGATTTCTGTCGATCAAAAATCATCGCCTTGCTGTGCAAACTCGAATCCGAGCCGCGAAACGACTTGCTGTAAAACACATGCGGGCCGCTGCCATCGTTATCCCCAGGCTGGCGCCGCAACTCATATAGCTTCACACCGTGTTCCAGCAGCGCCTTGCGATACGGCGCGTACCCACCATGCACCGCCGGCACGTCGGTGGCTTCCAGTGAGTTGGTCAGCAGGCTCACGGAAACACCCGCATCAGCACGCCCGGTCAGATAGACCAGCCCCGGTTGCCCCGGCACAAAGTACGCCGAAATCATGATCAGCTCTTTGCTGACGTTCTTCAGTTCCGGCGCCAGTTGCGTAGTCAGCAGCAAGTGCGGATCCGGCTCATCCTTGGCCAGTACCTTGCTCGGCGCGTCCCACAGCGCCTGATTCCACGCCCAGATCAGTTCGTTGCGCCAGATGTCCATACGCGGCTCGGTGGTGAAGGTCATCAACTGCTGATACAGCGCGTGATTCTGTTGGCGGGTTTCTTCCAGCGATTCTTCCAGGCGCGTGCGGGTGTTCTGCAAGTCCTTGGCCGACGGTTTGCTGGAGAGAAATTCATCGATCGGCTTGCTCAGCGCGCTGTTCCAGTACTGGTCGAAACTGTGCCCGAGCTGCTCGGCCACCGGCCCCATGCTGAGCATGTCGATGTCGGTGAAATTCAGGTTCGGCTCGGCATCGAAATACTCATCGCCCAGATTGCGCCCGCCGACGATGGCCGCGCTGTTGTCCGCCAGCCACAATTTGTTGTGCATGCGCCGGTGCTGCAACGACAGGTTGAACAGTCGCCCGGCCGCACGGGTGACGCCGGTGCTGCGGCCCAGATGCAGCGGGTTGAACAGACGTATCTGAATCTGCGGATGCGCCGCCAGCGTGGCGATGATCTGGTCGAGACCATCGCTGGTGGTGTCGTCGAGCAGGATGCGTACGCGCACGCCACGGTCGGCAGCCTTGAGCAGTTCCTCGACGAGCATTCGTGTGCTGACGCCGTCGTGGACGATGTAGTACTGCAAATCGAGGCTGACCTGCGCGTGGCGGATCAGCTCGGCGCGGGCAGTGAAAGATTCGGTGCTGTTGGACAGCAGGCGGAAGCCGGAGCGGCCTTCATACGGCGCGGCCTGAGCCTGAATCGAACGGCCAAACGCCGAGCTGCTGGCCGGCAAGGCCTGGCTGGGCTCGCGTTGCACATCGACACTGGCGCAGCCGGCGAGCGACAACACGAAGATCAGAAGCAGGAGAGGGCTGGATCGCAAGTCGGATCATTCCGCGTGTGAGTAGGGATCGGAGTATGGCACGGGTTATGACCGTCATCGGCGGCGTTTGATTCAGGAAAAATCTGCCGTGAGGAACCGCCCGGTTTGAGCGCTGTGTAGGCAATGGCCGACGGGCAGGAAAAGAGAATTTTTGAAGTAGGGCATTTCTCCTACTCCTGTCAGCTACGGCCTCAGGCGAATTTTCTCTGCGTGCTTTGTAACTTCGTCTTACATCGGAAACGGGGGCAAATCGCAATAATGGCCGGGCGTTGTCAGGCAGGAAATTTCGCTATTTTCCGCCAGACAAAGCGCTACTTGCTGTCGTCCTTTTAATTCTTACGGAACGAGAATTTCTCATGAAAAAGCTTTTCATCAGCGCCACGGTGGTGGCTTCGTTGTTGCCTGCTCTTGCCCTCGCAGAAAGTGCCAGCCTCACGGTTAGCGGCACGATTATTCCGACGGCGTGTACGCCGAGTTTTGCTGGCGGCAGCATTGTCGATCTGGGCAAGATTTCGGCGGCGGATCTGAACGCCGATGTACAAACAGAGCTGGGACTGAAAAACATCACCCTGAGCATGACCTGCAATGGGCAGGTGCCGGTCGCCGTGAAAGTGCACGACAACCAGGCAGCGACGCAGTTACAGGGCATTACCATCGATGGTCGTGCAGAAGATATGTACATCTACGGCATGGGCGCCGCCAGCGGGGTCAAGATTGGTGGTTACGGCTTGCGTCATGGCACACCCACGGTGGACAGCGCAGCCATGGCGCTGATGTATCAGCAAGGTGGTGGAATCGGCGGGCCGACCTGGAATCAACCGACCACGACGCTGGTGGCTAAAGACGCATCCAGCGGTGGTTATTTGCATTATTCCTGGGGACGTAGCATTGCTGAAGGCCCAAGCAACGGCCGCATCCACACCCTTCCAATGACACTGGTTCCAGTCGTCGGCCCGGCGAATGCGCTGCCTACAGGCTCGGACATCACTCTGGACGGCTCCGCGACGTTCGAGCTGGTTTACCTCTGAGTCCAGGGATGTCGTGAGCACACTCTCGACCTGATCAAACACGCGCCGCAGTCCTTGCGGTGCGTCGTTTTTCTGCGCCACAGGCGCACCTTTTTACGTTTGTGTTTCAACGATGGGCCCTTGCGCCGACGGTGCGAAAAATGGGGCGCCAGGGAATCGTCATGCCTCAAATTCAACGTTTTTCAACCACCGCCCTGATGGCGGTGCTGCTTCTATCGAGCGCAACATCCGTGGCCGACGCCGCCGGCATGGTGCCGCAAACGCCGATCCTGATTCTCGAAGAGTCCACTGGTGAAGCCAGTATCAACATCACCAACACTGAACCGCTCCCGGCTCTCTTGCACACGAGCATTGAAAATGTCCCGGAAGACACCGAGCTGCTGTTGCTGCTGACCCCGCCAGTAGCTCGGGTAGAAAGCGGTGGCACGCAACTGGTGCGATTCATTCTGCGCAGCGCTGAGCCGCTGCAAACCGAGCGCCTGAAACGGGTGATTTTCGAAGGCATTCAGCCGCTGGAAAAGGGCAGCAATGCGCGGGTCAGTCTGACCGTAAAACAGAACATTCCCGCGATTCTGCGCCCGAAGAATCTGCCCATCGAACGCCAGCCGTGGGCGCTGCTTAAGTGGTCAGTGCAGGACGCTCAACTGCAGGTCAGCAATCCCAGCCCCTACGTGGTGCGGCTGGCCAATACCGTCAATCTGCTCCCCGGCGAGGCCCCGGTGGATCTGGGCCGCAGCTACATTTTGCCCGGCGAAAAACTGCGTCTGACGTCCGCATCGCCGCTGCCCGCGACGGCGACTCAAGTGCGTCTGTACCCGGCGACGATGTACGGTTTCGCTGCCGGCAATTTCGATGCGCCGCTGGTGACCGGTGAATGAGTTACCGTCACAGCCTTGCGCTGCTCAGCCTGTTGTCGTCGGCGAACAGCTTGGCCGATTCGGTCACCTTCGACCCGAACGTGTTGCGCGCCCGTGGGCTTGATCTGCAACTGGCGGAATACTTTCAGGACGCGCCGCGCTTTCAGCAGGGAACGCATTCGGTGCTGCTCAGCGTCAACGGTGTGCCGAAAGGACGAGTGCTGGCGACGTTCGACGAGCAGGGCGAATTGTGCACCACCGAAACGTTGCTCGAACAGGCAAACATGCGCGTCGAGGCGTTGCCGAACCTTGATTGCACGCGCTTCGTCGACAGCTTCGACGGCGTGATCGCGCGGCTTGATCCGGGCAAGGAACAGATCGAACTGCTGCTGCCCACCGGGCTCGTGGCGCCGACGGCTGTGGCGCGTCGCAACTACGCGCACGGTGGTAGCGCTGCGCTGTTCAACTACGACGCGCTGGTGCTGGGTAACGAATACGTCGGCCAGACCACACACTACCGCAGCCTCAACACCGAGCTGGGTTTGAACATCAACGACTGGGCGCTGCGCAGCCGTCAGTCTTACGCGGCGTTCGATGGCAGCAGCCAGACCGAGCATCTGTATGCCTACGCTTCGCGCACCTTCGAGTCGCTGCAAACCAACCTGCAACTCGGTCAGCTCAACATGGCCTCGCCATTGTTTGCCGGCGAGGCTTTCACCGGTGTGCAATTGCAGCCTGAAGCCGCGTTGGGGGAGCTGGAAGCGGACAGTGAAGGCGCCCACGTCGAGGGCATGGCTTATTCCGCTGCCCGGGTCGAGGTGCGGCAGAACGGCGCGTTGATCTACACCACGCTGGTGCCGCCAGGGCCGTTTTCGCTGGTGGGGTTGCCGCTGCTCAGCCAGAGCCTGGATCTGGAAGTCACCGTGTACGAAGAGGATGGCCAGCAACGCAGTTTTATCGTTCCCGGCGACAGCCTTGGTGGTTTGGCGCCGGGCCGCCAGCCGGGTTTCGCGGTGACGGCGGGACGTGTTCGTCGCTATGCCCGCGATGATCGCGACGCGCCTGATTTCGTCGCGGCGAGCAAGGATTGGCGTTTGGCCGCCGGCAAGCAACTGACGGCGGGCGCGATGCTCGGCAGTGACTATCAATCGGCCGGGATGGCGCTGCAAATTCCGTTGTTGCCGCGCACAGCGCTGGGGTTGCGACAGGTGGTGTCCCGCGCCCGTCGTGAAGATAAGTTGGGCGCGCAGTTTCAGCTCAGCCTGAGCACGGCGCTGACCGAGCGCGTTTCGGCGAACCTGTCGGTCACTCAGCAAGTGCAGGGTTTTCGCACGTTGTCCGATACCACGTGGAATCGCGACACCGATCAACCGGATCAACGCATTCGCAACCAGATGACGCTCGGGCTCAGCGGTGCGAGCCTGTTGTTGGGCTCGTTTTCCGGTGGATTTTCACGCTTCACCGATTTTGAAGACGACACCAGTTCGCGCCTCAGCGCCTCGTGGTCACGGATGTTTCAGCGCACCAGCGTGTCGTTGAGTCTTGAGCGTGACATGGGCGGTTCGGCGCATGACAGCCGTGGTTTTGCGACCTATCTGACGGTCAGCGTGCCGATGGGTCGCAGCGGCGCGCTGCGCAGTTTTGTCCGCAAGGACGACCTCAGCGGCACCCGCAGCGGCTTGCGTCTGAATCAGCAGATCAACGACGCCGTGGCCTACAGCGCCACGGTCGAGCGCCCGGAAAACGGCGAGGCGGATGTCAGTGGCCGGCTCAACTTGCTGCCGCGTTACACCCAGGTCGATCTGGGTTATTCGCAGCGCGGCTCCGGTTCGACCGGTTACGACTTCGGCGCGCGCGGCGGCGTCGCGTTGCACAGCGAAGGCCTGACCTTATCGCCCTACACCGTGCGCGAGACCTTTGCCCTGCTCAAGGCCGGGGATGCCGCCGGGGTCAAGTTGCGCACGCCTTACGGGCCGGTGTGGACGGACGCCGCCGGGCGCGCGGTGGTGGCCAGCGTGCCGGCCTATCGCAACACGCGGGTGGAGATCGACACCGCGAGCCTGGCGCGCAATGTCGACGTGCTCAACGGCTACCGCGAGATCGCAGCGGCGCGCGGTTCTGTGCAGCGGCTGGAGTTTCAGATGGCCACGTCCCGGCGCGTTTTACTGCACGCACACACGGCCGATGATCAAGTCGTCGGCAAGGGTTTCGGGGTGTTTGATGAGCAGGGCCGCTACGTCACCAGCGTGCTCGATGACGGACGGATTTTTCTTTCCGACATTCAGGCGGACGCTGCGCTACATGTGCAAAAGGCCGATGGCTCGCGCTGTCATCTGACCTTCGAACTGGCTGAAGAAGCCGATCCCGATGAGCTTTACGAATCTGCGTCCGCGCGTTGCAGTGACGCGTGATGAGGAATTATCCGATGACTGTTTTCAACGTTTCGAGCGTGGCAATGCTGTGGCTGTGCTGCACGGCGGCGTGGGCGCAGGGCCAAGTATGCGAGGTGCGAGTCAGTCCGCCTGCGTTTGATTTTGGCCTGACCGACCGGGGCGCGTTGTTGCAGCAAAGTGCCGGTGCCAATGAACTGAGTTTTGGCAGTCGCCGGGTGCAAGTGCAGGTTGTCTGCGATCAGGCGTCACCGCTGACATTGCGCTTCGATGCGCCGGGGGCTGACGCCGAGCGTTATCGCTTCGGCATTGGCACGTTGCGGCTGAAGGTGATGGCGGTGCGCGTCGACGGTGTTGTAACGCAAAGGGCAGGGGAGCACGACGTGTTGCGGCCCAGCGAGCGTCTTCTGCCGCTGCTGGCGAGCGGCAGACGCCTGGATGTCGAGTTCGAGGTTGAGGGGCAAATCAGCAACGAGGCCAGCCGGGTCGCGGATCTGACCCGACTCGACGGCGAAGGCGTGTTCAGACTGGACTGAGCTCGGACTCGGCAAGCAGTTTGATCGCCGCCGCACCGACCTTGCGCACCGCCTCTTCAATCAGCGCTGTCGGTTTGGCCGCGTAGTTCATGCGCAGGCAATTACGGTACTTGCCCGAGGCGGAAAAGATGCTGCCGACGGCAATCTGTACGCCTTGGTCGAGTAGCGCACGATTCAGTTTCAGTGTGTCGAAACCTTCCGGCAATTCGACCCACAACATGAAGCTGCCCTGTGGACGGCTGGCGCGAGTGCCGGCGGGGAAATAGCGCGTCACCCAATCGATCATCACGTCGCGATTGCGCTGGTATTGCGAGCGCATCCGCCGCAAATGCGGTTCGAAATGGCCGGATTTGAGAAATTCGGCGATGGCGATCTGCGGCTGCGGCGCGGTCGATCCGGTGCTGATGTATTTCATGTGCAGCACGCGCTCGAGGTATCGCCCCGGCGCGACCCAACCGATGCGCAGCCCCGGCGCCAGGGTTTTGGAAAATGAACTGCAGAGCAGCACGCGGCCATCTTCGTCGAAGGATTTGATCGTGCGCGGACGTGGGTAGGTGTAGGCCAGTTCGCCATAGACATCGTCTTCGATGATCGCCACGTCAAAGCGTTGGGCGAGGGTGAGCAGCGCGCGTTTGCGCGACTCCGGCATGATGTAGCCGAGCGGGTTGTTGCAGTTCGGGGTGAGCTGAATGGCTTTGATCGGCCATTGTTCGAGCGCCAGTTCCAGAGCTTCGAGGCTGATGCCGGTGAGCGGGTCGGTGGGGATTTCCAGGGCTTTCATGCCCAGACCTTTGAGGGTCTGCATGGCGCCGTGGAAGCTCGGCGAATCCACCGCGACGATGTCGCCCGGCTCGCAGATCGCGTGAATGCTGGTGGACAAAGCTTCGTGGCAACCGGTGGTTACGACCAGATCGCTGGCGCTCAACTGGCAGCCGGAATCGAGCATCAACCGGGCAATCTGTTCGCGCAGTTCGAGGGTGCCGTGGATGTTGTCGTAATACAGACCGGGCATGTCCTGGCGACGGCTGATGCGGGCGAGGCCGCGCAACAACGGTTTCATGGTCGGCGTGCTGATGTCGGGCATGCCGCGACCGAGTTGCACGACGTCCTTGCGCGGTACCGCGCGAATCAATTCCAGCACCTGATCCCACTGCGAAATTTCCACTGGCCGCTGCGCCGGACGGCCGACGGCGGGCAACTCCGGCAGCTCGCGACCGACCGGCACAAAGTAGCCGGACTTGGGCTTCGGCGTGGCCAGTCCGCTGTCTTCGAGCATGCGATAGGCCTGCTGCACCGTGCTCAGACTGACCCCGTGTTCGACGCTCAAGGCGCGCACCGACGGCAAGCGGTCGCCGGGGCGATAGAAGCCTTGTTCGATGCGCGTGCCGAGCAATTCGGCGAGGTTTACGTAGAGGGTCATGGCGCTGCCTCGGTGCAGAAGATTCGGAAGACCAGTACAGATGCGAGAAAAATCGTCAATTCAGTCTGCAAAGCGGTAAATCTGTATGGAGTTAATACAGCTGCTTTGAATCTGTAGTGGTTTTGCTCGCCCGCGCATCATGGAATCTCTGGCTACCCAAGTAAACAGGAGCGACAAAAATGAACGGCTTGAGCGATGTGCGGCTGACGTTACACAGTCAGGAACTGGCGGCAGGGCAGAAGGATCGTGCGCGCAATGAGATCATGCGTAACGCACCGTCCGGCCTGAGCCGCTGGGGTTTGATGTGGCATCGTCTGCACACGCGCAGGGCGTTGCTTAACCTGACGGCGGATCAGCTCAAGGACATCGGGCTGACGCGTGAGCAGGCGCAGGAGGAGGGGTTGAAGCCGTTCTGGCAGAACTGAACGACACCGATCGTTCCCACGCTCTGCGTGGGAACGCCGCCCCGGACGCTCTGCGTCCGCTGTGACGCAGAGCGTCACTGGATGCATTCCCACGCAGAGCGTGGGAACGATCAACACGATCAACAGAGGGGGGGCTCAGACCAACTCTTTGAGGCGATGCCACAACATCCCCAACGCCAACAACGGCGAGCGCAAATGCTTACCACCCGGGAATGTGATGTGCGGCACCTTGGCAAACAGATCAAAGCCACCACCGTGCTGCCCGCTGATCGCCTCAGCCAGCAACTTGCCCGCCAAGTGCGTGGCATTCACCCCGTGCCCGGAATAGGCCTGGGCGTAATACACGTTCGGCTGGTCATTGAGCCGGCCAATCTGCGGCAGACGATTCGCGCCGATGCCGATCATCCCGCCCCACTGATAATCAATCTTCACGCCCGCCAGTTGCGGGAACACTTCCAGCATCTTCGGCTGCATATACGCCGCGATGTCTTTCGGATCACGCCCCGAATAATGGCAGGCACCGCCGAACAGCAAGCGACGATCCGCCGAGAGTCGGTAGTAATCCAGCGCCACCCGCTGATCACAGACCGCCATGTTTTGCGGCAGCAGGTTGTGTGCCTGCTCTTCGCTCAACGGTTCGGTGGCAATGATGTAGCTGCCGGCGGGCAGAACCTTGCCGCTGAGTTGCGGATTCAGATCATTCAGATAAGCGTTGCAACCAAGCACCAGCGTCTTCGCCCGCACCGAACCTTGGGCGGTGTGGACTTTGACTTCCGGGCCGTAATCGATACGGGTCACTGCCGAGTGTTCAAACAGTTTCACACCCAATTGCTGCGCCGCCGCCGCTTCGCCCAACGCCAGGTTGAGTGGATGCAGATGCCCTGAACCCATGTCGATCAAACCACCGACATAGCGCTTGGAGCCGACCACCGTGTGCATCTCGTTGGCTTGCAGCAAACGGGTTTCGTAGCGATAGCCGAGGCTGCGCAACTCTTCGGCGTCTTCGGCAAAACCTTCGAGGTCGGATGGTTTGTTGGCGAGGTCGCAGTAGCCCCAGGTCAGGTCGCAGGCGATCTGAAAACGCTCGACGCGCTGGCGGACGATTTCCACCGCTTCCAGGCCCATCAGTTTCATTTCGCGTACGCCGTCGCTGCCGACGACGTTGGCGAACTGATCGAGACCGTGGCCGACGCCGCGAATCAACTGCCCGCCGTTACGACCGCTGGCGCCCCAGCCGATCTTGTGCGCTTCCAGCAACACCACGCTGAGTCCGCGTTCAGCCAGTTCCAGCGCCGTGTTCAACCCGGAAAAACCGCCGCCGACCACGCAGACGTCGGCCACCACGTCGCCTTGCAGCAGCGGATGATCCGGCTGCGGCAAGCTGCTGGCGGCGTAGTAAGAGGCAACGTGAGGTTGGCTCGCGGAGGTGTGGGCGCGGGCGGTCATGGGCGTCATCCTGAGGCGGGGGTGTCGAGAAAATTTGACGGAGCATAAGCCGCACGCCCGAACGGGGGCAACACTGGTCGGCCTGCGGTGTCTGGATCACGGCTTTTGCGGCACAATTGCCGCCTATTTCACCTTGGTTACCGTTCGATGAGCTGCAACAGCCAGACAGTCCGCACCTTGCGCCAGCAGATCCCCTCGTTCGAGTGCGTGCCCGGCTGCCACGATTGCTGTGGGCCGGTGACCACCTCGCCGGAAGAAATGGCCCGTCTGCCGCGCAAGACCCGCGCCGAGCAGGATGCCGCGATGGAAGAGTTGAACTGCGTGCACCTGGGGCCGAATGGCTGCACGGTGTATGAAGAGCGGCCGTTGATCTGCCGGTTATTCGGCACGACCAAGACTTTGCCTTGCCCGAATGAGCGGCGGCCGGTGGAGCTGATTCATCCACGGGTGGAGAAGCAGATTTTCGAGTACATGGCGGCGAATCGGCAGGTGCTGGTTTAAAAGATCGCAGCCTTCGGCAGCTCCTACAGAGAAATGCATCATGATCGTTCCCACGCTCTGCGTGGGAATGCAGCCCGGGACGCTCTGCGTCCCAAATGCCGAACGCGGAGCGTCCGAAGAGGCATTCCCACGCAGAGCGTGGGAACGATCGTCGCGGTGCTCAATCAGGAATCGGCAGGCTCAAGCTCTCCTTAACCTCTTCCATCACGATATAACTCTTCGACTCCCGCACATGCGGCAGCTTCAACAGAATGTCGCCCAGCAACTTGCGGTACGAGGCCATCTCGGAAATCCGCGCCTTCACCAGATAGTCGAAATCCCCTGACACCAAATGGCATTCCAGCACGTGTGGCAACTTCAGCACCGCGCGGCGGAACTCCTCGAACGTGTCGCCGGATTTGTAGTCGAGGCTGATCTCGACGAACACCAGCAAGCTACCCTTCAAGTGCTGCGGATTGAGCCGGGCGTTGTAGCCCATGATGATCCCTTCGCGCTCCAGACGCCGCACGCGCTCGGTGCACGGCGTGGTCGAGAGCCCGACCTTTTCGCCCAGTTCGGTAAAGGAAATCCGCCCGTCCGCCTGCAGGATCCGCAAGATGTTGCGGTCGATCTTGTCCAGCTCACGTTTGGTCTGAGTGTTGGTACGCATAGGGGATGCGCCTCCGTGAAAAGGGTTTTTGCCGAGAATTGTCGCCAAATATAGGCGCTTATATAGTGAAAAGCACTGGCATTTCTTTTTTACACTGCGCGCATCATTGCTCTAACAACAGACGTACGCGGCCCCGCCGCGATGAGGGATACAAAAATGCGCGTAATGGTCTTGGGTAGCGGCGTCATCGGTACCGCCAGTGCTTACTATCTGGCCCGTGCCGGGTTCGAAGTAGTGGTGGTCGACCGGCAGCCGGCTGCGGCCATGGAGACCAGCTTCGCCAACGCCGGCCAGGTCTCGCCGGGCTACGCCTCGCCGTGGGCCGCGCCGGGCGTACCGCTCAAAGCGATCAAGTGGCTGCTGCAACGCCACGCCCCTCTCGCGATCAAAGCCACCGCCGACATCGACCAGTACCTGTGGATGGCGCAGATGCTGCGCAACTGCACCGCCAACCGTTACGCGGTGAACAAGGAGCGCATGGTGCGTCTGTCCGAGTACAGCCGCGACTGCCTCGACGAATTGCGCGCCGAAACCGGCATCGCCTACGAAGGCCGCAGCCTCGGTACGACTCAGTTGTTCCGCACTCAGGCGCAGCTTGATGGCGCCGCGAAAGACATCGCCGTGCTGAAAGAATCCGGCGTGCCGTTTGAAGTCCTCGACCGCGCCGGCATTGCCCGCGTCGAGCCGGCGCTGGCGGGTGTCACTGACATCCTCGCCGGTGCTCTGCGCCTGCCGAACGATCAGACTGGCGACTGCCAGATGTTCACCACGCGCCTCGCCGAAATGGCGGTGAAACTGGGTGTGGAATTCCGCTTCGGCCAAGACATTCAGAAACTCGACTACGCCGGTGATCGCATCAACGGCGTGTGGATCGACGGCAAGCTGGAAACCGCCGACCGCTACGTGCTGGCGCTCGGCAGCTACTCGCCGCAACTGCTCAAGCCGCTGGGCATCAAAGCCCCGGTGTATCCGCTCAAGGGTTACTCGCTGACCGTGCCGATCACCAACCCGGCAATGGCGCCGACGTCGACTATTCTCGACGAGACCTACAAGGTCGCGATCACCCGTTTCGACAACCGCATCCGCGTCGGCGGCATGGCCGAGATCGCCGGTTTTGACCTGTCGCTGAACCCGCGTCGCCGCGAAACCCTGGAGATGATCGTCAACGACCTTTATCCTCAGGGCGGTAATCTGGCCGAAGCGAGTTTCTGGACCGGTCTGCGTCCGACCACGCCGGATGGCACGCCGATCGTTGGCGCCACGCCGTTCAAGAATCTGTTCCTCAACACCGGTCACGGCACGCTCGGTTGGACCATGGCATGCGGTTCCGGTCGTCTGCTAGCCGACCTGATGGCGAAGAAAAAGCCGCAGATCAGCGCCGAAGGCCTCGATATTTCCCGTTACGGCAACAAAATTCAGGAGTCCGCAAAACATGTCAATCCAGCGCCAGCTCACCAATGAGCGCATGAGTCAGATCGTCAGCCACAACGGCACCGTGTACTTGGCCGGGCAGGTCGGCGACGACTTCAATGCCGGGATTGAACAGCAGACCCGCGACGTTCTGGCCAATATCGAGCGATTGCTGGATCTGGCCGGCACCGATAAGCAACACCTGTTGTCGGCAACGATCTACCTGAACGGCATCGATGAGCACTTCGCCGGGATGAACTCGGTGTGGGATCAGTGGCTGCCAAAAGGCGCCGCCCCAGCCCGCGCGACCGTTGAGGCGAAAATGGCCAAGCCGAGCATTCTGGTAGAGATCTCTATCGTCGCCGCGCTGCCGTAACTGTTGTAAAGATCCCTCTCCCGGCGCTGTTGGCGGTTCACGTCGTCAGTCGGCGCCGGTTTTTATTCCCATGACCGCCTAGAAGTCTGCCGCCATGCGTCCTGCCCGTGCCCTGATCGACCTAGAAGCCCTGCGCCACAACTACCGAATTGCCCGCGAAGTCACCGGCGCCAAGGCGCTGGCGGTGATCAAGGCCGATGCGTACGGACATGGCGCGGTGCGCTGCGCCCAGGCGCTGGAAGCCGAGGCCGACGGTTTTGCCGTGGCTTGCATCGAAGAGGCTTTGGAGCTGCGCGCCGCTGGCATTCGTGCGCCGGTGTTGTTGCTTGAAGGCTTTTTTGAAGCTGATGAGCTGGCGCTGATCGTCGAGCATGATTTCTGGACGGTGGTGCACTCGCTCTGGCAGCTCGAAGCGATCGAGCAGGCAGCGCTGAGCAAACCGATCACCGTGTGGCTGAAGCTCGATTCGGGCATGCACCGCGTCGGGTTGCATCCAAAGGATTATCCGGCGGCTTATCAGCGTCTGCTGGCCAGCGGCAAAGTGGCGAAAATTGTGTTGATGAGCCACTTCGCCCGCGCCGATGAACTGCACGCGCAGAGCAGCACCGAGCAAGTGGCGGTGTTTGAAGCGGCGCGTCAGGGGCTGGCGGCCGAAGTCAGTCTGCGCAACTCGCCCGCTGTGCTCGGTTGGCCGCAGATTCATAGTGATTGGGTGCGTCCGGGCATCATGCTCTACGGCGCGACCCCGTTCGAAGAAGCCAATGCTGTTGCCGATCGTTTGCAACCGGTGATGACCCTGGAATCGAAAGTCATCAGCGTGCGCGAATTGCCGGCCGGTGAGCCGGTGGGCTACGGCGCCAAATTCATCACCGACAAACCGATGCGCATCGGCGTGGTCGCCATGGGTTACGCCGACGGCTACCCGCGTCAGGCGCCGACCGGCACCCCGGTTTTGGTGGCCGGTAAACGCAGTCGCATTATCGGTCGCGTGTCGATGGACATGCTTTGCATCGATCTTACCGATGTGCCGGAAGCCGGTCTCGGTTCGACCGTTGAGCTCTGGGGGAAAAATATCCTCGCCAGTGAAGTGGCGAAGTGGGCCGACACCATCCCGTACCAGATCTTCTGCAACCTGCGTCGAGTGCCAAGGCTCTATTCCGAGGGTTGACGCCGCTGCGGGGGCCAAGTGTTGTAAATACTGAACGCTGTCGCCATGATAACGCTCAATATTCTTACAACATCAGGAGGCTCGCGCCTTGGACGTCGGTGAACGACTGCAATCGATCCGCAAGCTCAAAGGGCTTTCCCAGCGTGAACTCGCCAAACGCGCGGGCGTCACCAACAGCACCATTTCGATGATCGAAAAGAACAGCGTCAGCCCTTCGATCAGTTCGCTGAGAAAGGTGCTGGGCGGCATTCCCATGTCCATGGTCGAGTTCTTTTCCGAAGAAATCCTGCAGGAAGTCCCGACCCAGATCGTCTACAAGGCCAACGAGCTGATCGACATTTCCGACGGCGCCGTGACCATGAAACTGGTCGGCCGCGCGCACCCCAGCCGCGCCATCGCCTTCCTCAACGAAATCTACCCGCCGGGCGCTGATACCGGCGAAGAAATGCTCACCCATGAAGGCGAGGAAACCGGGATTCTGGTGGAAGGTCGTCTGGAATTGGTGGTGGGCCTTGAAACTTTTATTCTCGAAGCCGGCGACAGCTACTACTTTGAAAGTACCAAGCCGCATCGTTTCCGTAATCCGTTCGACTTGCCTGCGCGACTAATCAGCGCAGCCACGCCGGCAAACTTTTAAACAAAGAGGCGCCAGGCCATTACGGCGAAGGCACCCAAGCTGTTTTACCGATGCGCAACAAGACCCCTTTAATCATGGGGTTGTTTCAGTGTGGCGGGCTACCCGCTATACTTGCGCCCGCCTGCGAACCGTGGCCGCAGGCGTGAATAGCCACCATTGAGGGTGAACGCGTGAATCTAATTATGAAAATGCTGGCTGCACCAGCAACCGTACTGGCCCTCTGGGCTGTCAGCGCTCAAGCTGCGACGAATGACGACATTGCCAAACGCCTCGAGCCGGTCGGCCAGGTGTGCGTTCAAGGTCAGGAATGCAAAGGGATGGAAGTGGCTGCGACTGCCGGCGGCGGTGGCGGCGCGAAGACTCCGGATGAAGTGATTGCCAAACATTGCAATGCTTGCCACGGTACAGGCCTGTTGGGTGCGCCGAAAATTGGTGACACGGCCGCGTGGAAAGAACGTGCGGATCACCAGGGCGGCCTTGATGGCATCCTTGCCAAAGCCATCACCGGTATCAATTCGATGCCGCCGAAAGGCACCTGCGCCGATTGCTCGGATGAAGAGCTGAAGGGCGCGATCGAGAAGATGTCCGGTCTGAAATAAGGTGTGCATCTGATGAAAAAACCGTCTTCGGACGGTTTTTTTGTGCCTGCGATTCAAGAGCCCCTCACCCCAGCCCTCTCCCGGAGGGAGAGGGGGCCGACCGAGGTGTCTTGCGTCCGACATCGACCTGAAAGACCTTAGCGACTATGGATTCGGTACATCACGTTCAAGTCGGCGTACCTCCCAAATATCCCCCATTCAGTCCCCTCTCCCTCCGGGAGAGGGAACGACCGCGGTTTCTCGCGTCCGACATCGACCTGAAAGACCTTAGCGACTATGGATTCGGTACATCACGTTCAAGTCGGCGTATCTCCCAAATATCCCCCATTCAGTCCCCTCTCCCCCCGGGAGAGGGCTAGGGTGAGGGCAAGCAAGCTCCAGCCATAAACACCTCCTGTGGCCGACAATCGTCCAGGACTTTGGGCTGTTCTTTGCAGCAAACTCAAGGCAATCTCGGTCTACCCCTATTCACGGAACGGGCAGGAGGCTTCAGATGGTGCAGTTGTGTTCGATCGAACAAGCAGTGGACGACGTGCTGGCGCGCTTGCCGGCGCATATCCACATGGGCATGCCGCTGGGCCTTGGCAAACCCAATCACTTCGTCAACGCGCTGTACCGGCGGATCAAAGGCCTGCCCCAGCGGCAGCTGACGATCTACACCGCGCTGTGCCTCGGTCGCCCGGCGTTGGGCGATGGCTTGCAAAAGCGCTTCATCGAACCCTTCGTCGAGCGCGTCTTCGGTGACTACGCGGAATTCGATTTCCTCGCCGACCTGCACCGCGACAGCCTGCCCGCCAACATCCGCATCGAACAGTTCTTCATGCAGCCCGGCAGCCTGCTCAACAGCGCGCCGGCCCAACAGGATTACGTCAGCAGCAACTACAGCCACGCCGCCCGCGACATCAACGCTGCCGGCCTGAATCTGGTGGCGCAGTTATTGGCCAGCAGCAGCGAACACCCGGATCGCCTGAGCCTGAGCTGCAACCCCGACATCACCCTCGACCTGTTGCCTATGATCGCCAAGCGCCGCGAGGCCGGGGAGACCATTTTGCTGGTCGGCCAAGTGCACACCGATCTGCCGTACATGCCCGGCGACGCCGAAGTCGACATCGACACCTTCGACCTGCTGATCGACGAGAAGGACAGCAGCACGCTGTTTTCCACGCCGAACATGCCGGTGGGGTTTCAGGATCATTTCATTGGTTTGCACGCGAGTACGCTGGTGCGCGACGGCGGTACGCTGCAGATCGGCATCGGTTCGATGGGTGATGCGCTGACTGCCGCGTTGCTCGCACGTCAGGCGGATAACGCCGGTTATCAGGCGTTGCTCGATGACATCAACCTCAGTCAGTGGGCGCAATTGATCAACCGCGAGGGCGGCACCGGGCCATTCGCCAAAGGCCTGTACGGTTGCAGCGAAATGTTCGTCAACGGCCTGCTGGTGCTGGCGGACGCGGGGATCATTCGACGCAAGGTCTACCCCGATGTGCCGACGCAGGAGCAGGCGAACGCTGGCACCCTCGACGAAGCGGCGCAAACCGACGGCATTTCCGTGCACGGCGGATTCTTCCTCGGCCCGCGCAGTTTCTACGAGCGATTGCGCGAGTTGCCGCTGAGCAAACGCCTCGAATTCAACATGACCCGCATCAGCTACATCAACGAGCTCTACGGGCAGGAAGAACTCAAGCGCTTGCAGCGCCTCGACGCGCGATTCATCAACACGGTGTTTACCATGACCGTGCTCGGCGCTGGCGTGGCAGATCAACTGGAGGATGGGCGAGTACTCAGCGGCGTTGGCGGACAGTACAACTTCGTCGCGCAGGGCCACGCGTTGCACGACGCGCGCTCGATCCTGATCCTGCGCAGCTGGCGCGAATCCGGCGGCGACGTCAGCTCCAACATCGTCTGGGAATACGGCCACTGCACGATCCCGCGGCATCTGCGCGACATCGTCGTGACCGAATACGGCATTGCTGATCTGCGCGGTAAAACCGATGCCGTAGTGATCGAATCGCTGCTGAACATCAGCGATTCACGCTTCCAGCCCGGCCTGATCGAACAAGCGCAAAAGGTCGGCAAACTGCCAAAGGATTTCCGCCTCGATCCCCGCTTCACTGACAACACACCGCAGCGTTTGCAAGCCATCGCCGCACGGCACAAAAACCTGTTTCCGGAGTACCCGCTGGGCTGTGATTTCTCCCCGATCGAACGGGATCTACTGCGGGCGCTGAACTGGCTAAAAAGCAAATTCAAACTCACCGAAATCCTCGAACTCGGCAAAGCCGCCCTCGACGCCCCCGAGGCATCGCTCTACCCCGAACACCTCGAACGCATGCAACTCACAAACCCGGAAGGCCTGAAAGAAGACCTCTTCCAACGCCTGCTCCTCACCGGCCTAAAAGCCACCACCCAAACCCCGTAGGAGCTGCGGCACGCTGCGATCTTTTGATCCTGATCTTTAAAAGATCAGAAGATCGCAGCCTCGTTTCACTCGACAGCTCCTACACGGGGATTGCGGAGTACCCGAACAACTGTAGGAGCCGAGCTTACTCGCGAAAGCGGTGGATCAGTCAAAAAATGTATCGACTGACACGACGCCTTCGCGAGCAAGCTCGGCTCCTACACGAGTTACGCCTGAATCTGAATGAATACGGAATGCCATGCGTAGTCCCGTTCTGAAAATCATCAATCACTGAGTTTTTGGATTGTCGTCGGCATTCGCCTGTCGATAGGTTTGTCTGTGGTCTATCCAGCAGCAAATCCGGAGGGTACAGAGTGTCAGCATCGAAGAAATACTTGCCACAAGAGTCTGTCGAGCAGGCCTTACTCCTCACTGACTTAACCGAAAAGAACCAACCCGACCACGCAGTCCGACTACTGCTCAATGAAGTCCTTCAAGGACTCGCAGCAAGAGGCTGGCCCCGAGCGCAGTTGCTGGTTGGGCCAAGGATTGTGTCCGCCGAAGAGAACTACGGTTTGCTGGGTTACGACCCGGCAGAAATTACCCTTGGCAGCGAGCACACACGTTGGGTCGATGAGCATTCGCTTTTGCGAACGCAGACCACCAGCCAGATTCCTGCGGCGCTTCAGCAGGCCGCCGAGGTTCGTCAGCCGGGACAAACCATCTTGCTGGCAGCGCCAGGCATTACCTTCAGGCGTGATAGCCGAGATCGTTGGCATTGCGCCGAGCCGCACCAAATGGATATCTGGGTATTGGGTGACCCGGAGCTGGCATCCCATGAGCATTTACTGCGTTTGGTCGGTGATATTTTGCAGTCGGCCGTCCCGGAAAAGTCCTGGGTTTATAGCGACAGTCCACATCACTACACCGAGGGCGGGATTGAAGTGAATGTGTTGAATGATGGCGTGCCGGTCGAGGTTCTTGAGTGCGGGCGTATCGCGAAGTCGCTGTTGCAGCGTTTGCAGATTGATCCGCTGCGCCATGGCGGACTCGCTCTTGGGATGGGGCTGGATCGCCTGACGATGTTGCGCAAAGGCATTCCTGATATTCGTTTGTTGCGTGATCAGAATGTGCGCGTGCAGGCGCAGATGCATGATCTGGATCCGTGGACTGCGGTATCCCGTTTGCCGTCGATTGCCCGCGATATCTCGTTGGCAGTAACGCCGGGATTGAGTGAAGAAGTATTGACCGAGAGGATGTTGCAGGCGGCAGGGGATTGCTCTGGATGGATCGAGGAGATGCGAATCAAGGGGCGTTGGCAGCGTTCGGATTTACCAGCGCAAGCCATTGAGCGACTCGGGATGTTACCGGGTCAGGAGAACGTGCTTTTGCATGTGGTGCTGCGTGATTGTTCGCGCTCGATTACCACCGGCGAGGCGAATGCCTTGTACGCGGATATTCAAGCTGCGATGCATGAAGGGGTACCGGGGGCGGGGTACAGAATGGATTAAGTGAAATCTGTAGGAGCTGCGGCACGCTGCGATCTTTTGATGTTGATCCTGAAAATCAGATCAAAAGATCGCAGCCTCGTTGCACTCGACAGCTCCTACACGGGGATTGCGGAGTACCCGAACAACTGTAGGAGCAAAGCTTGCTCGCGAAAGCGGTGGATCAGTCAAAGAATATTCGACTGACACGACGCCTTCGCGAGCAAGCTCGGCTCCTACAAGGGTATTGCGGTGTAGCTTTATTCGATGAAGGTGACAACGCCACCTGTCAGCGATTTAACGCGGGCCAGCGATTCGACGCGGTAGCCTTGCGAGTCCAGTTCGGCGCGGCCGCCCTGGAACGACTTCTCGATGACGATGCCCAGGCCGGCCACGGTGGCGCCGGCCTGTTTGATGATCGAGATCAGCGCTTGCGAGGCCTTACCGTTGGCCAGGAAGTCGTCGATGATCAGCACGCGGTCGCTGCTGGTCAGGTGACGCGGCGAGATGGCCACGGTGCTTTCGGTCTTTTTGGTGAACGAGTAAACGGTCGCCGACAGCAGGTTTTCCGTCAGGGTCAGGGACTGTTGCTTGCGGGCGAAGATCACCGGCACGCCGAGGTTCAGACCGGTCATGATCGCCGGGGCGATGCCCGAGGCTTCGATGGTGACGATCTTGGTGATGCCCGAATCCTTGAACAGCGCGGCGAATTCGTCGCCGATCAGCTTCATCAGGGCCGGGTCGATCTGGTGGTTCAGGAAGGCGTCGACCTTCAGGACCTGGTCGGAAAGCACAATGCCTTGTTCGCGGATTTTCTGGTGCAATGCTTCCATGAAGCTGTCCTCTTTTGGCGCTTTGTGCGCCGAAGGTCTAGTAAAAAAAGTGGTCAATTCTAGCGCTTTAACATCGCGCGTATATCAGCCAATGCGCTGTTGCCGCGCACGACTTTGACTTCGGTCGGTGTGTCGTCGTTGCCTTCCCACGCCAGATCGTCCGGCGGCAGCTCATCGAGGAAGCGGCTCGGCGCGCAGTCGATGATCTCGCCGTACTGCTTGCGCTTGGCGGCGAAGGTGAACGCCAGGGTCTGACGCGCGCGGGTGATGCCCACGTAGGCCAGGCGGCGTTCTTCTTCGATGGTGTCGGCTTCGATGCTGGAGCGGTGCGGGAGGATTTCCTCTTCCATGCCCATGATGAACACGTAAGGGAATTCCAGACCCTTGGACGCATGCAGCGTCATCATCTGCACGCCTTCGGCACCGTCTTCCTCTTCCTGCTGACGTTCGAGCATGTCGCGCAGGACGAGTTTGCCGATCGCATCCTCGACGGTCATTTCGCCTTCTTCGTCCTTCTCAAGAGTGTTTTTCAACGCCTCGATCAGGAACCAGACGTTGCTCATACGGTAGTCGGCGGCCTTGTCGCTGGAGCTGTTGGTGCGCAGCCAGTTCTCGTAGTCGATGTCCATGACCATGCTGCGCAGGGCGGAGATCGGATCTTCGCCGGCGCACTGCTCGCGCACCTTGTCCATGAAACGCTTGAAGCGCGACAGGCGATCGGTGAAGCGGTTGTCCAGATGCTCGCCCAAACCGATTTCGTCGGTGGCGGCGTACATCGAGATTTTGCGTTCGGTGGCGTAGTTGCCGAGTTTTTCCAAAGTAGTCGAGCCGATTTCGCGGCGCGGCACGTTGATCACGCGCAGGAAGGCGTTGTCGTCATCCGGGTTCACGATCAGGCGGAAGTAGGCCATCAGGTCTTTCACTTCCTGGCGGCCGAAGAAGCTGTTGCCGCCGCTCAGGCGATACGGCACCTGGTGGTGCTGCAGCTTCAGTTCGATCAGCTTGGCCTGATAGTTACCGCGATAGAGGATCGCGAAATCGCTGTACGGGCGGTCGGTACGCAGGTGCAGGCTGAGGATTTCCATGGCCACGCGCTCGGCTTCGGCGTCTTCGTTGCGGCAGCGGATCACGCGGATCTCGTCACCGTGGCCCATTTCACTCCACAGCTGCTTTTCGAATTCGTGCGGGTTGTTCGAGATCAGCACGTTGGCGCAACGCAAAATGCGACTCGTCGAGCGGTAGTTTTGTTCGAGCATCACCACTTTCAAGGACGGATAGTCGTCCTTCAGCAGCATCAGGTTTTCCGGCCGCGCGCCACGCCAGGCGTAGATCGACTGGTCGTCGTCGCCGACCACGGTGAACTGGTTGCGCTTGCCGATGAGCATTTTTACCAGCAGGTACTGGCTGGCGTTGGTGTCCTGGTATTCATCGACGAGCAGGTAACGCACCTTGTTCTGCCACTTTTCGAGGATGTCGGCGTGTTCTTCGAAAAGTTTTACCGGCAGCAGGATCAGGTCGTCGAAGTCCACCGCGTTGAACGCTTTCAGCGTGCGCTGATAGTGGGTGTAGACGATGGCGGCAGTCTGTTCCTTGGGATTACGCGCGTTCTCCAGCGCCTGAGGCGGCAGGATCAGGTCGTTTTTCCAGGCGCCGATCATGTTCTTGATCTCGTCGACGCCGTCTTCGCCTGCGTATTCCTTCTGCATGATGTCGGTCATCAGGGACTTGACGTCGGTCTCGTCGAAGATCGAGAAACCGGGTTTGTAGCCCAGCCGCGCGTGTTCCTTGCGGATGATGTTCAAGCCCAGGTTGTGGAAGGTGCAGACCGTCAGACCGCGACCTTCGCCGGCGCGCAACAGGGTACCGACCCGCTCTTTCATTTCGCGCGCGGCCTTGTTGGTAAAGGTCATGGCGACGATGTACTGGGCGCGGATGCCGCAGTTCTGGATCAGGTGCGCGATTTTGCGCGTGATCACGCTGGTCTTGCCGGAGCCAGCGCCGGCGAGCACCAATAGAGGGCCGCCGACGTAGTTCACGGCTTCTTGCTGCCGGGGATTGAGTCGGGACATACGAAAATTCGGGAGTCGTTGACGAAATGGGCCGGCATTTTAACAGGCTCAGAGATTTGTGCTGCTCTGTCCGACTTGTGACGTACCACGCGATTCATATTTGCCGGTTTTGTTACTTTCACGCAGGATGCGCGGTGATTTTGCGGCTAATGTTCTCATTCGTGACACAAAATAACGTTTTGATAACCGTTGTCATTTGGTCATTGGTCAGCGCAACGGCATAATGCCCGCCGCCCACATCATTGCAGAGTCTAGGGAGCTAGCTTGTCTACGCCTGTCGAACCCTTGCGTTTGCTGCTACTGGCCGAAGAGCCAGCGTGGACAGCGTTATTGCGTGAGTGTCTGGCTCCGATGGGGAGCGCGGCGGTGCTGATCAGCGCGCCGAGCTGGGAGTCGGTCAGCAGTTTGTTCGAAGACAACCGCCATGCGGTGTTGTTGACCCTTCCTGCGTTGCAACCGGCACCCGGCCGCTGCAGCCTGCCGACGGTATTGTTGCTCGAACACGAGCCGGACACTGCGCCGGTTGGCGTCAGTGACTGGCTGGTGTTCGACGCCCTCGACCCCGGCATGCTGCGCCGTTGCCTGCGCCATGTGCGCGAACGCGGCGTTCTCGAAAACACCCTGCAACGCCTCGCCGAACAGGATCCTTTGACCGGCATCGCCAACCGCCAGGGTTTTCAGACCTTGCTGACAGCGCGTCTTGCTGAAGGCGATGGTCGCGGCTTGGCACTCGGGCATCTCGATCTCGACAACTTTCGCCACGCCAACGACGCCCTCGGCCATCAGGCTGGCGATCGGCTGATCCTGCAGGTCGTGGCGCGGCTGAAAAGTCAGTTGGAAGCCGGCGATCAATTGGCGCGTCTCGGCAGCGATGAATTCGCCTTGCTGATCGACACCCGCCGCGCGCCGCAACGCGCCGAGTGGATGGCCGAACGCATCACCGAAGCACTCGCCGAACCGTATTGGGTGGATGGCGAAAGCCTGCTCATCGGCTCGAGCCTCGGCATCGCCCACGCCCGCGCGCAGGCTGGCGCTGACCCGCTGATGTGGCATGCGCACATCGCCATGCAGCAGGCCAAGAGCACGCAGGGCTGCACCTTTCATATCTTCAACGAACGTATCAACCGCAACGCGCGGAGCATGGCTGACCTCGAAAGTGAGCTGCGCCGGGCATTGCGTCGTGATGAGCTGGAACTGCATTACCAGCCACGCCTGAATCTTGAGGACGGCCAGATTGTCGGCCTCGAAGCCTTGGTGCGCTGGCGCCATGGCGAACGTGGTTTGCTGCCGCCGAGTGAGTTTGTTCCTTTGGCCGAGCAGAGTGGGTTGATCGTGCCGCTGGGTTACTGGGTGATTTCCCGGGCGTTGCGCGATATGCAGGCACTGCGCGAACGCGGATTGCCGGCGCTGCACATGGCGATCAACTTGTCGTTCCGCCAATTTCAGGACAGTCAGTTGTTGCCGACGCTGAGCCGCTTGATCGCTGAGCGCGGTGTGGAGGCGCAGTGGCTTGAATTTGAACTGACGGAAACGGCGGTGATGCGTCGTAGTGATCTGGTCAAGCAGACCATGGATGCGTTGGGCCGCCTCGGTGTACGTTTTTCGCTGGATGACTTTGGCACCGGGTTCTCATCGTTCGTGCACCTCAACAGCTTGCCGATCACTTTGCTGAAGATCGACAAGAGCTTTGTCGGTGGCATGGAACAGCGTGAAGAGAACCGCAAACTGGTGCACGCGATGATCAACCTTGCGCACAACCTGCATCTGGAAGTGGTGGCGGAAGGGGTTGAGACGCCGGAACAACTGGAATTGCTGCGCGGGTTTGGTTGCGATCAGGTGCAGGGTTATCTGATCAGCCGGCCGTTGCCGTTGGCGGAACTGGTTGAGTACCTGACGTTTGGCTCAAGCCAACAGCCCGCCCTCGAAATCGTGAGCTGATCCAAGTCTTCGGGTCAGGCACAAATCCCTGTGGGAGCGGGCTTGCTCGCGAAGGCGCCGGGTCAGTCAATGCACATATCGAC